>CAYWNJ010000300.1:0-3673 GCA_964459535.1 uncultured Rhodobacterales bacterium | reverse complement strand
CCGGTGCGATGGTTGCAGAGCCGCTTTTGCGCAAGGCCACGACCTGCCCGCCGCCGGTGACGGCATCGGTGACGCAGGCTTGGATTTGCTCGGCGGTGAGGAAGACGTCGAGCGGTCGGCCTTTGATCCGGGCCGCCGAGGTGATCGGTGCCATCTCGTCGCCATGCGAGCCCAGCGTGATCGCCTGCACATCAGCGGGGGTCACGCCAGCGGCCCGCGCCAATGCGTGGCGAAACCGACTGCTGTCGAGCGTTCCGGCCATCCCCAGCACCCGCGTGCGCGGGAAGCCTGTCGCGCGCAGCATCTCGACGGTCATTTCATCCAGCGGATTGGTGACGACAATGACAATCGCCCCAGGGGCTTGGGTTTTAATCGCCTCAGCGACGTCGTGAACAATACGGCTATTGGTGTCGATAAGATCCGCACGCGTCATGCCCGGCGCGCGCGCCCGGCCAGCGGTCACCACCACCACCTCAGCGCCGGATACAGCGGCCAGATCCTCGCTGCCGGTCGCGCGGGACCGGGTCCCGGTGATACCGCTGGCGTGGTTAAGGTCCAAGGCTGTTGCCTCTGCGCTACCGGGTACAATGTCAATGAGGGCGATCTCATCCGCCATGTCCGCATTCGCCGCCAAATGTCCAATATTGCCACCGACGCCGCCCGCCCCCACAAGCGCGAGTTTGGTAAAGCGTCTCGGGTTGCCTGCTATCGCCTTGCGCGGCGCAACCCATTTGGGCGCGCGGCGGTAGAGCCCGCGCCGCAGCGCGGTGTTCCCATCGGTTTGTGGAAAGCTTGGCAGTTCAATCGGACCTTCGACCAGCCGAATATCAAGCCGCTGCGCCGTCTCGTGCGCAAGATCCGTGACGATGTCGCCGGGCAGAACCTCAAAGACGATGCGCCCGCGCCCGCGCGCATCCTCGATCTGTTCCGCACCGATGACCCGCTTGTCGCTCATGAAACAGGTTGACCCTCGACCGCCTCAATCGCTTTGACTGCTGCCTCAACGCCCGCATTCACCGAATTCTCCGAGCCTGAGATAAAGAGGCGGCCAAAGCGCCCCACAGCACGCACTTCGACGATGTCAATCTCCGCCGATTTCTCCGCCTCATTGGCCGCGATTGAGATATAGGCGGCGGGGGCGCATTCGATAATCCCCAAGGTCTGGCCGGGCACGATCAGCGCCCCTTTGCGCCATTTATTCAGGAGCTGCGCCTGATAAGGCTCAACGCTGGTAATGATTTGGGTGCTGGCCACCGAGGGTTTGACCCGATCATTCATCGACGCGCCAAGCTCTGACAGGATTGCGTCGCGCGCCGCCGACACTTCGGCGTTGGAGGGGGAACGCAGAATGAAAAACCCGAACTCCCGCTCGACGAGCTGCGTGGTTGCTTCGACAGAGGACGCTTTGAGCGCACGGTCAATCAAGGTAAACACACCATTGCCCGGCGCGAACTCTCCGATCAAAACCGTATCGCCCGACAAGGGCACCGAGCCTTGCACCGTCGCCCCATTATAGGCCGCAAATTTCGGCTGTAGATTGTCGATCTGCATCAGCGCACGGATGGTGATGGACTGGCTCATCGGATTTTACTCTCCGTATTGTTCGTAAATATCGCGCCAAGGCCGGCTTTCATACGCGACCCGCTTGATGTTGATCAGATGCAGCGCGGTGACATTGTCCGAGGTGATGGACCCCGACCACGTGCCGGTCCCAAGCATAAACGAGGGCTCAAGATCCGTTGAGTATCCCATCCCGCCCAAAATGCCCGGCGTATTGACCAGAACGCGCCCGGTCGGCGCTTTGGCAAAGGCTGCGACGATGGCGGGGTCATGGGCGTGTACGATAGCGGTATGCCCCCAACCCTCGAACTTGGCGATGGCATGGGCCAGTTCAATCCCATGATCGCTGTCGCGGGCCTCGTAGAACGCAAGAACTGGGTTCAGCTTTTCTGCCGATAACGGGCGCTGCCAGCCGATTTCAGCCTCCTCCGAGACCAAGCATCGGGTACGCGGCGGGATCGAGAACCCTGCCGCCTCGGCAAGCACCTGCGGGGATTGGCCAACACGCTCGGGGTTCATCGCCTGTTTGCCGGTGAAGATCACCTTGGCCAAACGGTCCGCCTCTGCCGGGGTGCAGAAATAGGCGCCCTTCAATTTGAGCTCATGCCGCAGATCACGCGCGATTTCAGGGTCAGCAATCACCGCCTGTTCCGAGACGCAAGCCGTGCCGTAGTCAAAACATTTCGAGGTGATGATCTGCTCGGCCACCTCGCCCAGCTCTTTGGCCATCGATTTGTGGACGTAGCAAGGCACATTCCCCGCACCAACCGCGAGGGTTGGCTTGCCCGAGGAATAGGCGGCTTTCACCATGGCTGGACCGCCCGTTGCCATCACGACCGAGGTGCGCCGGTGCCGCATCAGCTCGGCTGTGCCTTGGATGGTGACATGATCCAGGCATTGGATCAGACCGCGCGGCGCGCCCATACGCTCGGCCACGTCTGCCATGATCTTGGTCGTCGCCAAGCCGG
This sequence comes from uncultured Rhodobacterales bacterium, assembly GCA_964459535.1. Lineage (GTDB taxonomy): Bacteria > Pseudomonadota > Alphaproteobacteria > Rhodobacterales > Rhodobacteraceae > JBCBCP01. The sequence continues at coordinate 1,145 of CAYWNJ010000300.1, read as the reverse complement.
ACTTCACGCCGCGCGGATGCGGCGCGCAGATGATTGCATTCCCGGCTTTTACCGCGGAGAGCACCTTGTAGATGATCGTCGATGTTGGGTTGGTGACGGGGATCAGGGCCGCAACAACGCCCATCGGCTCGCCAAAGGCGGCGATTTTGGTCGCATCGTCACGCCAGAGCATACCCAGCGTCGTAATGCCTCGCAGATAATCCGCCACTGAGAGCGCGTTGAAGAGGTTCTTAACGCGCTTATCCGCGACATTACCATAACCCGTTTCCTCGACCGCCAGCGCGCCGAGCGCTTTGGCTTCGGGTTCAATCGCCCTGGCCATCGCATCGACAATCGCATCGACCTGGGCCGGGTCTGTCCCGAGAAAGGCTTGATAGGCTTGAAAGGCCGTCTCGGCGCTGCGCCGCGCCGCCGCGATTGAGAGGAGATCCGCGTCCATCAATGCCTCCCCATCGCAATGGCTTCCATCGCGGCGCGGGCGGTGTCCACCTCTGCCGCGCGTATGCCAATCGTGTCAAGCCGCCGCCCTGCCGCCGCCACGTCCACCCCAAGCAGCGTCGAGACCAGAGCAATCAAAGAGCGGGTCATCGGCACGTCAATCCCAGCCAGCTCTGCCGCAGAAACAAGTGGCGTGAGCGAGCCTATCACGCCATCGCGCATCATCGCTTGCGCTTCGGTCTGATCCGGCACGCTCCGCGCCCCTGGCCCTTTCTTGGCCCCGGCATGGCGGGTGATCATCGTCTCGACATCTGGTAAAGACCGGACACCAAATGCGCGCGCAACGCGCTCCCGCTCTTGCCAAAGCGCTGTGATCGTTGCGTGCTGTGCTGGGCCGATGAGATGCGCAAGCGTGTCATTCTCTGCAAGAGGTTGGCCGCCCATGGGCACGCTCGGCGCGCCGCTTGGCAGCGCAGGCCCGCCCAGCAGCAGCGCGGGCAGCTCGACTGCGGCGGAGCCATCTTCAAAGCCCGACGCAAGCACCGAGTCGCACCAGATGAGGTTTGGCAAATAGCGTGCGAGCCCTTCAAGCACGCTCGTGCGCCCGCGCGGGAGCGTTGCCGCAGGAGCGGGCGCGGCGGCGCTGAGGTTCAACACGCTCCCCTGGCTTTGGATCCAAAACGGCAGGTTTTGCGCCTCGACCAGGG
>CAYWNJ010000299.1:0-3683 GCA_964459535.1 uncultured Rhodobacterales bacterium | reverse complement strand
ATCATCGTCGTACCCAGCTCCTGGTGCAAGCGAGCCAGCTCAATGCGCATTTGTAAACGAAGCGCAGCATCAAGGTTCGAGAGCGGCTCGTCGAACAAAAACACCTCGGGGCCGCGCACAATTGCGCGTCCAATGGCGACACGCTGGCGCTGCCCGCCCGAGAGCGCCTTGGGTTTGCGACCAAGATAGTCTTCGAGTTTGAGAATGCGCGCCGCCTCATCCACCTTGGTCTTAATCTCGGTCTTTGGCACGCCGTTCATGCGCAACCCAAAGCCCATGTTTTCAGCCACGCTCATATGCGGGTAAAGCGCATAAGTTTGAAAGACCAGCGCCACCCCGCGCTGCGCCGGGTCGATATGGGTCACGTCGCGCGTGCCAATCTCAATCGTGCCTGCCGTGGTTTCTTCAAGCCCCGCGATCATCCGCAGGAGCGTCGACTTCCCGCAGCCAGAGGGGCCAACAAAAACGCAAAACTCGCCATCGGCTATCTCAAGGTCCACATCATGAATCACTTGGACCTCACCATAGCGCTTGACGGCAGATTTTAGTGTAACACCGCTCATCTTGTCCCCCTTTCGCGATCAATTTCAGACCTGCTGTTGACTTGCTTAGCTCTAGGCGGTCTTCTCTTCAACTACCGGAGGCAGTGATTTGTCTTTGGGCCAAACGGGAGGAAACCTATGTTTAGTACGTTCAGAACGGCCATTGCAGGCGTCGCGGCCAGTACGCTTCTGGCCAGCACCGCTTTGGCCGGTGATCTGGTGATCAATTTCGATGACCTCAACCCAGGGCCGAAAGCGGCGTTTGAAGCGGCTGTGGCCAAGTTCCAAGCCGAAAACCCGGACATTAACGTTTCGGTGAATATCAACGACCGCGAAGCGCATAAATCAGCCATTCGGAACTTTCTGACCGCAGACGCGCCAGATGTAACCAGCTGGTACCCAGGCAACCGGATGGCACCCTTTGTGGATGCTGGGCTGTTTATGGCGGTTGACGATGTATGGGACGCAAATGGATTCCGCGAAGACCTCGCCGCCATCGAGCCAACCATGAGCCGCGATGGCAAGACATGGGGCGTGCCCTATTCCTACTACCAGTGGGGCATTTACTATCGCAAAGACATTTTTGATCTGCTTGGCCTTGCTGAGCCTGCCACGTGGGACGAGATGCTAGCCGCCTGCGGGACGATGAAGGCGAATGGCGTGACGCCCTTTACGATTGGGACAAAGTATCTTTGGACCGCGGCCGGGGTGTTCGATTATATCAACCTGCGCACAAACGGATACGATGTGCATAATGATCTGACGGCGGGCAAGATCAAATATACTGACCCGCGCATCGTTCAAACCATGGAAAACTGGGCCGAATTGATCGACAAATGCGGCTTTGTCGATAACCACGCCTCGATGAGCTGGCAGGACGCGCTGGCCCCCTTCGCCAATGGCGATGCGGCGATGTATGTCATGGGCAACTTCGCGGTGGATGGGATGAAAAATGCCGGTCTGAGCTATGATCAGATCGACTATTTCCCCTTCCCTGAAATTACGCCAGGCCTGCCACGGGCTGAAGAGGCGCCTGCAGACGCCTTCTTTATCCCGACAAATGCGAAGAACCCTGCGGATGCCAAGAAATTCCTCGCCTTCATCGCGCGCCCAGATGTTCAGACCGAGCTTAACGCGATGGTGGGGCAATTGCCGATCAACTCCAAAGCGACGGTGAGCGATGATAAGTTCATCCAGCAAGGCTTTGCCACAGTTTCGACCGCAGCGGGCCTCGCGCAGTTCTATGACCGCGACGCGCCAGCCGAGATGGCCAAAGCAGGCATGGAAGGCTTTCAGGAGTTCATGCTAGATCCGTCCAAGATGATGGCCATCCTTGAGCGCCTCGACGGCGTGCAGGCGGACGTCTACTAAGCAAGCTGCGGGGCCCGCGCGGCCCCGCACACGCCGGAGAGAGATCATGCAAAGCTGGCTCGCCCGAAACAAGCTGAGCATTGCGCCGTGGTTCTTCCTGCTGCCCGCGCTGGCCTTTTTTGTCGTCTATGTTGTCGGCCCGATCTTTGAGAGCATTGGCCTCAGCTTTTACGAATGGAACGGGCTCTACCGTGCGGATGGCAGCAGCACGGCCCAGTGGGTTGGCTGGGGCAATTACGTCAAGCTCTGGGGGGACGAGAAGTTTTGGACCGCGCTGGGGAACAACCTGGCATGGCTTATCCTCTTTATGCTCGCGGTCCCGGCGGGCCTGGGCATCGCGCTTTTCCTGAACCAAACAACGCCGGGTATGCGCGTTTACAAATCGCTCTTTTTCTTTCCGTTCGTGATCAGCCAAGTCGTTGTGGGTCTGATCTTTGGCTGGTTCTACAACCCTGACTTTGGCGTGGTGGGGCAGCTTTGGAAGTTTTTCTTCTGCGAGGAAACAACCAATATTTTAGGCAACACGACGTTTCGTTGCTCGCGCCCCGCGCCCGATATTTTGTCGAGCGCCGATTGGGCAACTTATGGGATCATCTTTGCGGGGCTTTGGCCGCAGGTTGCCTATTGCATGATCCTTTATCTCACCGGCCTCAACAACGTGGCGGCGGACCAAATCGAGGCGGCGCGGCTTGATGGGGCAAAGGGATGGCGGATGCTTTGGCATGTGGTGCTGCCTCAATTGCGACCCGCCACTTTTATCGCCGTGGTCGTTACCGTCATCGGTGCGTTGCGCAGTTTTGATATGATCGCGATCATGACCCAAGGCGGGCCCTATGGGTCAACCAACGTGCTGGCCTATTACATGTATGAGGTCGCGATCAGCGAATATGGCGAGCGGTATGGCTATGGCTCGGCGGTCGCGACCGTGCTCTTTATGATCATGCTGGTCTATATCAGTTACTTCCTCTGGCGCATGTATCAAGACGAAAGGGAGAGCCGCTAATGTTCCCGCGCCCGATCGAACGTGCAGGGCGTGGGGCCGCGCTGGCCTACCAAGCCTTTCTTCCCATCGCACTTTTCATTTGGCTGGTGCCGCTCATCGCGATTTTTATGACTTCAATTCGACCGGGCGCGGACATCAACTCGGGCAATGTCTTTGGCTGGCCCTCTTCGTTCGAACTGATCAGCAACTACACAGCGGTTTTCACGCAGAGTGAGGCCGCCATGTATTTGCTAAACTCCTTCGCGATTACGATCCCGGCGGTCGTGATCTCGGTCGCGCTGGCCTGTCTGGCGGGCTATGCCCTAGCGATCTACCGTTTCCGGGTGGCCCTGCCGCTCTTTTTCCTATTCGTGGCGGGCAATTTTGTGCCGTTCCAGATTTTAATGGTGCCGGTGCGGGATATGTCCGTGCAATCGGGGCTTTATGACACGATTGCTGGGCAATACCTCTTTCACGCCGCGTTCCAAACCGGCTTTTGTACGCTCTTTATGCGCAACTTTATTAAGGCGCTGCCTTTTGATCTGATCGAGAGTGCCCGGATCGAGGGTGTCGCGGAATGGCGCATCTTTTGGTTCGTCGTGCTCCCGCTCGTACGCCCGGCGATTGCCGCGCTGGCGGTGCTGATCTTTACCTTTGTCTGGAACGATTTCTTTTGGGCTAATGTGCTGACCCAGGGCGAAAGCGCCAAGCCGATCACGGCTGGTGTGCGGGCGCTCAACTGTCGGTTGGTGAACAATTGGCATCGGGTTGCGGCGTCTGCACTACTG
>CAYWNJ010000298.1:0-3684 GCA_964459535.1 uncultured Rhodobacterales bacterium | reverse complement strand
AATCAGTCGCTCAACTAGGCATGACCCTTTTCTTTTTAACCGCGTTTGGGATGTTAACCATTTGGGTATCGGGGGTGCGCCGTGAATTGATCTGGGCGTCTATGCGTTTTATCACAGGCACGAGGTAGGGGTGCCGTATAGTGTGCCAAGAGAATTGGTGCATTTCCGTCAACCCGTAATGCTAGGCGATGATGACCGAACCCGAGTTGATCATATCCGATACATACGTCGGATATTTGGAAGCCGAGGCTTTTATGGAGGCGCGCGTTGCTGAAATTGCAGCGGGCACGGCGCCTGAGGCAATCTGGCTTTTGGAGCATCCGCCGCTTTATACGGCGGGAACCTCTGCGCGGGCGCATGATTTAATCGCCCCGGATCGGTTTCCAGTCTATCACACGCGGCGCGGGGGGCAGTACACCTATCACGGCCCGGGGCAACGGGTGATCTATGTCATGCTGGATCTAAACCGCCGGGGCCGCGATGTGCGGGCCTTTGTGCAGGCGCTGGAGACTTGGGTTATCGAGACGCTGTCTACTTTTAACATTCGCGGGGAAACCCGAAACGGGCGGGTTGGCGTTTGGGTCGCGCGGCCGGACAGAGCGCGAGGGCCCGATGGGCAAGTCACCGAGGACAAGATTGCCGCCATCGGTGTGCGGCTGCGCAAATGGATCAGCTTTCACGGAATTTCGATCAATCTAGAGCCCGATCTTGAGCATTTCTCCGGCATTGTTCCATGTGGTCTTGCGGGGTACGGAGTCACATCTCTGGTGGATTTAGGGCTACCTGTCTCGATGAACGATTTAGATGCGGCCTTGGCCGAGACGTTCAGCCTGGCTTTTGAGAAGTTGGGGGGATAGGCTGCTATCTAAACACTAACATAAAAGACGTCTCTCATGTCCCAAAGCGATGCGTTGATCGCGCAGTACAAACAGCTTCACGCTCAAAAAACCTACGGCACAACGTCCGAGCTTCAGGTCGGGTATATTCGCCGCGCCTTGGACGATCATCCGGGCGTTCGGTCGATCTTGGATTATGGATGTGGTCAGTCGCGCTGCGTTGATTGGCTCGCCACGCTCTGCGATGCCAAAGCCTATCGCTATGATCCAGCAATCCCAGATTATGCAACCTGCCCGGTGGATCAGGCCGATCTGGTGCTCTCAACCGATGTGCTAGAGCATGTTCCAGAGGCGGATGTGCCGGGTTTGCTGGGGCGGATGCGCGCAATATCGCCGCATTGCTTTTTGAATATTGCCCTGACAGAGGCGATAGAGATCCTACCCAATGGAGAGAATGCGCATTGTACGGTCAAGCCAATCGAGTGGTGGGCCGCGCAGCTCAGGGCGCATTATCCAAAACTGCGCCGTGTGCGCAGCTATTCTGCGGGGTCCATAAGCCTTGTCACCTGGTGAGGGGGCTTTCCCAACCTGCACACCCCAAGCAGCTTTGTCGCCCTGCGTCAGGATCGCCCATTGATGGACGTGCGCGAAGCGACTAGACCCTTGATGAATCAAAGCGCCGAGATATTTGGCGATAGGCAGTGCAAATCTCAGGAGGGACCTCATGGTCGACGCAGCCCTTGAAGGCCACGAACATGAAGATACGCGCGATTTTTTCACGCGTTGGTTTATGTCTACCAACCACAAAGATATCGGGATCTTATACCTGATTGTGTCGGCATTTGTCGGCTTTGTCTCTGTTGCCTTCACCGTATATATGCGCATGGAGCTGATGGATCCCGGCGTTCAGTATATGTGCGACGAGGCGTCGGGCGGGATGCGGTTTATTGCGGATGCTTCGCGCCATTGCACGCCTAACGGACATCTTTGGAATGTGTTGATCACTGGGCACGGCATCTTGATGATGTTCTTTGTGGTGATCCCTGCGCTCTTTGGCGGCTTTGGTAACTACTTTATGCCGCTGCAAATCGGCGCGCCTGATATGGCCTTTCCGCGGATGAATAACCTGTCCTTCTGGATGTATGTTGCAGGCTCCACGCTTGCCATTTGCTCGGTTCTTGCACCGGGCGGAAACGGTCAGCTTGGCTCTGGCGTCGGCTGGGTGCTTTATGCGCCGCTCTCGACCCGAGAGGGCGGTGTATCGATGGACCTCGCAATTTTTGCGGTTCACGTGTCGGGCGCCAGCTCGATCCTGGGCGCGATCAACATGATCACCACCTTCTTGAACATGCGTGCGCCAGGGATGACCCTTTTCAAGGTGCCGCTCTTCTCTTGGTCGATCTTTGTAACGTCTTGGCTCATTCTGCTGTCGCTGCCTGTTTTGGCGGGCGCGATTACGATGTTGCTGATGGATCGAAACTTTGGCTTTTCCTTCTTTGATCCGGCGGGCGGGGGCGATCCGATCCTCTATCAGCACATCTTATGGTTCTTCGGACACCCGGAGGTCTATATCATTATCTTGCCCGGCTTTGGTATCATCAGCCATGTAATCGCAACCTTTAGCCGGAAGCCAGTCTTTGGGTATCTTCCCATGGTGTGGGCTTTGGTCGCCATTGGGGTGCTCGGCTTCGTCGTTTGGGCGCACCATATGTACACCGTTGGCATGACGCTTAACCAGCAAGCCTACTTTATGATCGCAACGATGGTGATCGCGGTGCCGACAGGCGTCAAGGTCTTTAGCTGGATCGCGACCATGTGGGGCGGCTCAATTGAGTTCAAAACGCCCATGCTTTGGGCCTTTGGCTTTTTGTTCCTCTTCACGGTTGGCGGCGTGACCGGCATTGTGCTGAGCCAAGCGGCAGTGGATCGCGCCTATCATGACACCTACTACGTCGTGGCGCATTTCCACTATGTGATGAGTTTGGGTGCGGTTTTCGCCATCTTCGCAGGGATCTACTTCTACCTGCCGAAAATGTCGGGTCGGATGTATCCTGAATGGGCAGGAAAACTGCACTTCTGGACCATGTTTATTGGCGCAAATGTCACTTTCTTCCCTCAGCACTTCTTGGGGCAACAAGGGATGCCGCGTCGGTATATCGATTATCCTGAAGCTTATGCGCTTTGGAACGAGGTCTCTAGCTGGGGCGCGTTCCTCTCCTTCGCCTCCTTCGTTTTCTTCTTCGGTGTGATATTCTACACCCTTACCCGCGGTGCGCGTGTGACGGTAGCGAATCCGTGGAATGAATATGCGGACACATTGGAGTGGACACTGCCAAGCCCTCCGCCAGAGCATACGTTCGAGCATCTGCCAAAGCGCGAGGAATGGGACAAATATCCCGCGCATTAGGTAGCGCTGACAAGCGAATCAAAGGAGCGCGGCGTTCATATGCCGCGCTTTTTTGTGATCAGCCAAGTGCGACGCAATTCGAAACGCCCCGCCAATTATTTGTTCCCAATAGATTTTCTCGCTATGAGAGAGATTTTCGACGTAAATCGGGAACGTTTCTCGCGATGGTAAGGAATCCATGACTTTCTTAACGCAAGGTAAAGCTGCATTCTAAAGTTGTTCCGTGAGTGGTGGCTTTGGCCAGGGAGCAGCGGAAAACAACCTCGCTATTTCGAGGCTCTGTTTTCCGACCGGATTACCGGACCCCGGTGGGAGAATGTATTGATCCATTTTTCCCACCGGTCTTTATGCAGCCCCAACGTCTCTTCCCCGTGAATACGGGTCTGCATGAAAAAGGAGAGCGCGAGTTCGCGCTCTCCATGCGTCTGACCTGACTGAGAG
>CAYWNJ010000297.1:0-3711 GCA_964459535.1 uncultured Rhodobacterales bacterium | reverse complement strand
GAATGACAGGCTGAACCTGTCGCGGACGGATGTGCGGGGAGCGGTCTTTGACGGGGGGCCGGGCGATGACGGGATTGCCCTTTACGACTCGGATGTCTCAAATGCAATCTTTACAAATTTCGAGCGGACAGGTTTCAATTCAGATATTGTTGTTGATGCCGCTCAAATCCCATCCTTCGGAGAAATGTACCCCCAAAGGCACTTTGGAGACATATTCGCTTCGGGCTATAAGTGGCCCGAGGTCAGTGTAAAAAAGATCAATGGCGGTGAAATTGATCTGTCACAGCTGCGCTTGGTCAAGGACTCGCAATTCTCTTTCAAGATGGCAAAGCAGATTGCGGCGCCCACCTCTTTTAAATTTGCAGGCGCTTCCGCTGCAGAAAATGCTGTGATCAACGTCTCTCTTGAACCGGGTAGCCCAGGCGGTGCGACCTATATCGCCTCGGCCGCGCGCGAGAATTTCTCTGCTGTGGGGCGTGACAATTTCGTCAGTTACGCCTTGTCAGACGCACCGGTCCAAGTTGCTTTGGATGGGGCGTTCAACAGCAAAGGGGGCCTTGCTGCCAATGATAGTTTTGCGGGGGCGATCACAGGGTTCATCGGCTCGCCGCAGGCGGATCAACTGCGCGGCAATGATCAGAGCAACATCATGCGTGGTTTGGCCGGTGATGACGTTTATCTAACGGGTAAAGGTCAGAATATCGTCGTGCTCACACCCGGCGGCGGGAACGATATTTGGTATGACTTTAAAACGCAGGGCAGCATCGGCAATCGTGTTGATCTGCGCGAAATGCCGCCCCAGCAAGCGTTGCACGGATTTCTGGACGCCGCCGCCGAGGCCTGGCTGGGCGTTAAGATAACAGTGGGGGCCGCGAGTATTGCGCTGGTGGGACATTCGATTGAGAATTTCACCGAGCGGGACGTGCTCTTGCCGGATGCCATTGTGGCGATGGACGATGTTGTCACCGTTCCGATGCGCAAGACGGGCACCGGGAATGTTTTGTCCCCCAACGGATCACGGCTGGGCGATAGCCAAGTTCATCAGACACGGTTCATTCACAGCGGCAAGCTTTCCGTGACAGATATTTTCGTGGCGGGACGGCGCTATACACCCGGGCAAACCATTGAAATCACAAATGGCGGAACCCTAGTGATTACGCGCGGCGGTGCGTTTACCTATAGACCGCGCTCGGGGCGCACCCCCATCCGCTCGTCGGACCGGATGCAAAGCTTTGACGTGACCTATCGCATGCAGAGCCATCTGACCGGTAAAACGGATGAGGCTGTTTTGCGGCTCAACGTGCCACCTGGCAACCTTGCCCCAGTTTGGACGGGCAAAACGATAGAAGTTAGCGAAGATGACCGCGTGGTTTCGGTAAGTTTTGATGCCGCTCAGCTGGTCGATTGGAACCGCAACATCCGCGTTGAGCGCGCGGGCGTGGTGCGCAAGGGCGAGGTGCGGATGCATACGCAGGCCGTATCTTCCGTCTCACCTGATTGGCTAGAGTTCTTCCCGCGCGATCAGTTCCAAAACCTGCCACAAGGCGCGCGCGAGACGGTGAGCATTCCTCTCAATGCTGTTGAGCCGGGCGCTGGCCAGACGCGGCATGACCTAAAGGTTGTGGTGAGGGGCGTGAATGATGCCCCGGTCTGGACGAAGACGTCCACACGCGTTGAAAAAAAGCCAGGTCGTGCGGTGAATATTCGTCTCAGTGACTGGGTCAAAGATGCGGATCGCGATGCGTCGTTGCGTTTTGAAATCCTGGATCGTGGCAACTATGGCCCGAATGATATCGTCCTCTTGGGATCGCAAGGCGCGGAGCTAGAGCTCAAGATGTTCGATCGGCTGAGCGAGCTGCGCGACCGTCGAGAGGCGCATATCCCTGTGCGTGTGGCCGTGCTGGATGGGTTCACCCGCAGCGAAGCCTTGCTGAACATCGTCGTTACGGCCGCGAACGCCCCGCCTGAGATGGACCTGCCGTTTTCCGTCCAAAATAAAAACATGCTCCTGTTCGCCCGCCACCCGATGGCGGGGCAAATCATTAAGCCCTTCAATGAATATATGGGACTGTCCTTTTTTGGCACGCGGGCCGTGGATTTGAACGCTTTGCTGAAAGCCACGCCGAACCATTCTCTGAAAAAGATGCAAAGCCAGCTTTGGGGTCGGACGGTTTTGGTGGGCGAAGGTCGGAACCCGGCGGGCCTTACGGGGACAGATCTGAACCCCACCGGCTTGCTGGTCGATATTAGCACCGTTGGGGATTATGCCCCGCAGCGCGTTGACATCAAAGGATATCGCGCCGGCCAGGTGGTCGCGCGCCACACCCTCACTGTCGGGCCGCAGAGCAATCCTCTGGTTTACCTGCCCGAGAGTTTCCGCAACTTGTCCAAGCTAGAGGTCGCAAGCCCCGGACCCAATCCAGTGGCGTTTGCCTCGATTGCCTTGGATGATTGGCTTACGCGCCGTCAGGGCGAAGGACCGATTGCCTTGGACCTGGCAAAGCTGACCTTTGATCCTGATGCCAAGCCGGGGGAGGTGCCCCGCTTTTCCGTCGCTAAAACTGAGCCAGTGGGCGCCCCCGTTTCTCTTGCTAGTGATGGCGTCACGCTGGTCTTTGACCCGAGCGAGGTGAACGCGACCATCAAGCCGGATAAACCTCTAGAGTTTAAAGTATCCCTTGAGGCGGAGGACAAGACCGGTGCGGTTGGCAAGGGCGAGCTGACGTTTGTCGTGGCCGCGCCGAAGCCGGGCGAGATCCGCTTTACCCGCCCTCTGCGGGGGCGGATTTGGGCGCGGGGGACGAGTGCGCTTATCCCGATATCGCGCTTCTTTGAGCATCCTGATTTTTCCAGCCGTAAATCGGAATTCAAATACCACTTTGAACCCGCGCTTGTGCCGGGGGAAACCTATCCGGTTACCTTCACGCAGCTCGTGCGCGATGGCGATCCGTCTTGGGTCGAAATCGTCGTGAAGGACTTCGCCACGCGGCTGGCGCCGGGCGAGCGACTGCCCTTCAAGTTCGTGGTTTCGGTGACTGACCCTGCGGGCAACACCAAATCCACCCAAGGTGACCTTTGGATCGAAGGGAATCACTAGCAACTGTATTTCTCATATGGTCTGAGAAGGCCATTTTTGCTGAGATTTACAGAGCGCGTTGACGATGGTGACGAGCTTTCGTGCGACAGCGACGATGACGACTTTGTGCGGTTTTCCTGCATCTCGAGGGCGGTCAGCGAATGTCTTGAGAACTGGATTGTGGTGGCAGGCAACGAGAGCGCCCTGGAACATCACAAGTCGTAGTACTCGACGGCCACCGCCAATGGCGCGCTTGCCACGCATGGCTCCACTGTCATGTGCAATCGGCGCAAGGCCTGTGAGGGCTGTGGCTTGCTCGCCTGCGATTTGGCCAAGCTCTGGCATTCCCTGACCAGCAGTGCATTTCCGCAGGAAATGTCACGAGAGGGACAGTGATCCACTGCCCGGCAGTGCATGTTTACATGCACGAGAGGGGGCATCGTGCTGGCCACGAGGCCGATCGCGAGAACGGAGCGCTGGATGCTGGAGGTTGCCAAGGCCTTCATCGGTCGCGATCACCTGTTCGATTTGGGTCTCCAGCGTGGCAATCTGCTGGTTCAACAGATCTCTCAGCTCGGCATCCGCGGCCTCGAACGTATCGGCTGATCCGAGCTTCCCAAGTGCCTTGATCTGCG
>CAYWNJ010000296.1:1479-3716 GCA_964459535.1 uncultured Rhodobacterales bacterium | reverse complement strand
GTACTTTGCGAAATAGCCAGTTCAGCGGCAGCCCGACTGAATGAGCCGTGCTCAGCCACTCCGACAAAATATTTTGCTTGTTTAAGGGTGAACGACATCTAGTTGCGACTTATTTCCGGGCTGAGCTTACGTCACTGATGAGCTAAGTATTAAGCAGACATCCGCATCGGCACAACGATGAGAACCATGTAAGTATGGAGCTGCCATCGACTTCAACATATATGATCGCATCGTGTGTTTATGCGGGTGATGCGTCAGCGCCAAACCCCAAGTAGGCGGCACACTGGTCGTGCCGAGGCACTTGGGATCAACAGCGATAGTCGCCACCGTCTCAGCAGATGCCTTGAACAACTGGCCGGGGATCACGCATTTATTCCAAAGGTCGATCCGCGTAATCTCGACTGGAAGAATAAAGACCAGGTGGAAATACTCCGCCGACAACAGGTCATCGACGCGGGCTCAACCCAGTCGCGCGCCGCGAGTCATTGATACTTTGGGCAATGCCAGTTCTTGTAGCTGTTGCACGCTATTTGCCGGTGGTTGCACTTGGTGCAAGCCACCACATGCCCACCAAGCACCCAAGTCCGGCAAGCTTCTATTACCGACATCCTCTTGAGCTGGGTGAGACTCAGGTGCCCCTTTTGGCCCACCAACGCGCGGGACCGTATCGTCGGAATATGCCAGCAATCTCCAGCCTTTCCTGTAGCAAGGCTCATGACTCAACCCGGTCACTTCTGGCGGGTAGGTAGGTTCAATAGTTTGAGTGTCTCAAACCGGCTGTTCGTGTCGCGGATCATCTTTGTGGCAACTTTGGTGTCCTGAGCTGGCGTCGTTAGTTTGGCATAGCTCAGGAGCACCTGAATGACACGCACATCCGTCCCCGCTTAAAGCAGATGGGTAACAAAGCTATGCAAGAGCGTGTGCCGCGTGGTGGGTTTACTGATCCCCGCCATACAGTTGACCGAAGTGAAGGTCCGGTTGAATTGGCGAAGCGAGATTGGATTGATCTTCGACTAGCCACTCTCGGCAGAATCCTTCGGATGCGCCTATGGGCAATAAAAAAACAACCAACCCTCGGGCCGCACCCCACAGCAACACTCGCGTAAAAGATTGAGCAGCCCAACCGACAGCATGACCGCGCGATCCTTGGCTCCGTTGCACTGCACGACATGGGTAGACATTCGGTCAAGGTTATTACCTCCCCAGTCTAGCCGCGTGCAAGCTGATCATAACACAAGGGTGCTAGCCACTCGTGTTGATCGAACGGATCAATATCAGCGGTTGAAACAAGACTGCTTTGCCCGCGCGTGGGCCCCCAATACGCCACAGCCAAGGGCTATGAGGTCGTCGCGACCTTCCCGGATACGATCACCGGCAGCGGCGACTTTATGAAGCGTCCCGGCATGGTCTCACTGCTGGCCTTCCTCGATTCCGAGCCAGACGAGGCCTTCACTGTCATCTTCGATGACCTCAAACGCTATGCGCGCGATGTCGAATTCCATCTGAAACTCCGCCGCGAAATGACCGCGCGCAGCGCGACGCCGGAATGCCTCAACTTCAACTTCGTCGATACCCCGGAGGGCAAGTCTCTGAAATCATCATTGCCGCGTCAGGCCAGCGCGAACGCGAACAGAACAAGCGCCAGGTCTCGCAGAAGATGGAAGCACGCATGCAGAACGGCTATTACGTGCATGCCGCCCCCATCGGCTACGAATACCGCAAGGTGGACCGTCGCGGGAAAATGCTCTTCCCTGATGAACCCTTCGCATCGATCATTCGCGAGGCGTTCGAAGGCTACGCCTCAGGCCGCTTTGCCACTCAGGCCGAGGTGACACGGTTCTTCGAGACCTTCCCGGAGTTCCCCCGCAACAAGAAAGGCCGCGTGGCTCAACAGCGCACCGTCGATATGGCAAGTCGATCCCGCGCGACAAAATCGAAGGCGACGTTGGGGCGCAGCTGAAGTCCTTGCAGCCTTCCCGCAACCTTATCCGCCTTGCGACCGCGATGTTCCACAAAGCCTGGGACGCCCGAGCGGCCCAAGCCAAAGCGATCCTAGCCTCCGGCAAAAACGAAATCTTGCGGGTGGAAAAGGAGATCGACGCGGTTCTCGACCCGATCATGTCTGCGAGCTACGCGACGATCATCCGGCGTTACGAGGATAAGGTCGAGATGCTGGAACGCGAAAAAACCCTGATCGCAGAAAAACTGGCCAATCAGAGCAACCCGCCCGGTTCGTT
>CAYWNJ010000296.1:0-1469 GCA_964459535.1 uncultured Rhodobacterales bacterium | reverse complement strand
CTAGAACTCGCCCTGACATTCCTCGCAAACCCTTGGAAAGTCTGGGAAACAGGATGCATCAAGGCCCGCAGAACCACCCTCAAACTCGCCTTCCAAAGCCCCATCGCATATTGCCGAAATGAGGGCGCTAGAACCCCCGAATTATCGTTTCCGTTCAAAGCCTTAACAGACAATTCAACACAACGATTCTGCTATGGTGCGGTCGAGAAGACTCGAACTTCCACGGGTTTTATCCCACAGCGACCTCAACGCTGCGCGTCTACCAATTCCGCCACGACCGCTTTTCTTTTTCTTCGAACACGTACGTATAAGGAGTTTAGTTCAATGTGAAGCCCCAAATACTTGAGTCTCACAAGATTATCGCAGATCCTAGGAGAGTTTGAAAAGTAAACCAGGTCTCTTCGAGACTGCGATCCGAGAAACGTGCTGAGGTCAATACGCGCACCTGAACCAGCTTTGTTACATAGATTTTATTTCTCGCAGGATTCCCGCGTGATCTACCTCCCGATCCGCTCTTAATGGGTCAGATGGCAATCTATCCCAACGCAAATACCATGTAGTCCGGCGAAAACCGAAGAACAGCGTTTCGAAGAACCGCGCTTCACTCTGGGACACGAGCGCCAAACTGGCTCGACAGCTCAGCAGCCATCCTTTCGTCCTTCAACGCTACCAGCGCGACGCTGGCTTTAGACCAGAGCTTCTTTTTCCGGTGCGGCTGCGCCGATGTTCTCCTCGTCAAAGATCAAGCGATCCATCGAAAGCAGAGGAACCTTCGCGCGGCCAGCTAGGCGTGATCTTGCGAAACGGCGGAAAAGTGCGCCTCACCATACGCCCAATCGAACGCCTCATGCGCGGGGCCATGCGCGCTGAGATAAGCCAGGCGCGCGGCCGCCTCGGGCACGTCAGGGCGATGTCCTTCAGCAATGGGCCATAAGACCAGATTGGGCCCGTGCTTAGGAAGGTGCCATTCGCCGCCGCGATCCACAAAATGCCGGTGGATCGTATGAAAGGTGAAATGACGCAGGCTTGCGTAGTCTTCCCAAACAGACAAGGTTGATGCTGTGCGTGGATTGCCACCCAGCGGCCCTGTTGGGTCAAGCTGCGCCGCCTCCATTTCATCGCCATCCATGTGCCAGATATAGCCAGGGCTGCGCTGCGCAAGCGTATAGATGCGGTCCAAATTATCCTCAAAATCGGCGAGACGTGGATCGCCCCAGTCGTATTTCAAAACGCCAATGTTAAATTCTGCGATTGGCATGCGCGTCTCCGCATTTCAGCGGGCTCTATTCCGCCGCGATGGCCCGGGTTTTGATCCGATCCTCAATCTCCTCGCGGAAATTGCGGATAAGCCCCTGGATGGGCCAAGCGGCAGCATCGCCAAGGGCGCAGATCGTATGGCCTTCGACCTGCTTGGTCACGTCAAGGAGCATATCAATCTCTTCTGGCCGCGCCTCGCCTTTGACCAGGCG
>CAYWNJ010000295.1:0-3719 GCA_964459535.1 uncultured Rhodobacterales bacterium | reverse complement strand
ACGGTCTTTCAGTACGACGAACGCCCTCTTTCAAAAGCGCTTTGGCGCCCTGCGCACCGATTTTCCCGATATTGATCTTGGTCAGGCGCAGGATGCCGCAGCGCGGATTGGCAGGCTGGTCGCTCTGGTCGAAGAAGACAGCCGCTCCCTCTCGGATATCGAGCCGAGCGCGCGCACGCTCTTCGGAGGGTTGGACGCGGCTGTGCTGGGCATTCGGCTGGGGCTGTCGGATTTAATGACAGAGACCCGGTTGGCCGCTGGCGCCCCGAACGCGCCGCTCGAGTCGATCCAAATCCTGCGAAGACTCTTTGTCGCAGAAAGCTTGGCGCAGGAGATCGAAAGCAATGTCACCGGCTTGAAAAATGCGCGCGATGCGGAGGAGCTTCGGCAACAGGGCGCGTTGCTGCGGATAAACCTCAACAGCATGTCTCAGACCATCGCACGCTCTGCGCGTCTGCGGGAAAACAAAGCGGTGACGTTGGCGGTTGTGAATGCGAGCGATGTTATCTTGCAAGAGCATGTCCTTGACATCTTTGCCGAGCAAATCGAAAGAAGCACTCGCCTGGAAGCCAATCTCATCTCGTTGGTGGCCGAGCTTTCGTCCCTCCAGCAGAACCTGATCGAGCTTGTGGTTGCCAGCCGATCAGATGTCGAGACCAGCTTTGACGGGCTTACCAGCCGCGTGAGTGGCTATGTCACTATCCTGGCCATTTCGAGCATCGCGGCCTTGGTGTTTTCCCTTGGCTTTCTCCTCTTTGTTGTCGAGCGGCAGATCGCGCTTAGGTTGAAGTCTGTCGCCAATGGTGCGTCTAGAATCGAAGCGGGTGATCTAGACAGACCCATTGCGCTGAAAGGCCGTGATGAGATCGCTTTGATCGGGCAATCCCTCGAACGGCTTCGGGAAATATCGCTGAAACAGCAAACGATTGAGGCGGATCTTGTCCGGGCGCGCCAATCCGCCGAGAGCCTGGCAAAGGCCAAAACGGAATTTCTGGCAATGATGAGCCACGAAATCCGAACCCCTCTGAACGCGATCACGGGGATGTTTGAACTCATTGAGCGCTCAGACATCCCCGCCCGGCAAAAACTGCGCGCGGAAAAGGGGAAAGAGGCCGCAGAGCAGCTTTTCCAACTGCTGTCAAAGATCTTGAACGCCTCTCGTATCGAGGCGGGAAGTATGGAGATTTTTCTAGAGCGGGTGCGCATTGCGGACCTCGCGAGCTTTGCCAAAGAGGCGCTGACCGGCCGGATCAGCAGCGCGCATAAGGGCCTAACCTGCGAGGTAAATATCGACACCGATGTGGCGGAGATCGAAAGCGATGCAACGCTTCTGCGGCAGGTTATCAGCAATTTGGTGGACAATGCGGTGCGGTTTACCAAGGCGGGCGCTATCTCGATAACCTTTCGAGACGGGTCAGCGCCCGGCGTCATGGCTATCGACGTCACCGATACGGGGATTGGCCTGACCGATGAGGCCATCGCCTTTATCTTCCAACCGTTCCGCCAAGTTGACAGCAGTATGCGGCGCAAAAGTGGCGGTAGCGGTTTGGGTTTGTCTATTTCGCAAAACATTGCTAAGCTGCTCAACGGAGAGTTGAGTGTTGAGAGCACTGTTGGACAGGGAACGACATTCACTCTAGCGGTCCCTTTGCGACCAGATGAAGGTTAAAACATGCCAGGTAAGATCCTTGTTGCCGAAGATGACGCGCTCACGCGGTTCATGATGTGCGAGATGCTGGACGAGCTTGAGCTGGACTATGAAACGGCGAAAAACGGTGCGGAATGCGAGCATTTGATTGATGCGCGACCCGATGACTATGCGTTGGTCTTGCTCGATATCCACATGCCGCAAAAGACTGGGCTAGAAGTCACGCAAAGCATCCGATCCACTCGGCAAGACCCACCGCGGGACATTCCAATCATTGCGGTAACGGCAGATCAACATTGGCAGAATCGGGCGCGCTGCGTCGAGATTGGCTTTACCGATGTGATGTCCAAGCCCATATCCATGAATGATCTAGAGATACAAATTAACAAAGCGCTGGATCTAACCTAGCAGGCATCGCAATAAACTAGTTTGGCTTTGGGTTCGCCCCGTCGGATGGAACGGCGCGGTTGGGCTGTTCTCATTGCGCAGGAGATATATTTGGGGCGAGAGTCCTCAGATTTATGGCATGACGACTGAATTTTGATGATATGTCTGCTCAGCCCCTAGTCATCCGCAGGATGGCAGCGCGCGGAACGTCCCACGGGCGGCAGGTTCCGCGCCACCTTCGGTCGGCTTGAGCAAAGCGGAAAAGGTTGAAGATCAATATCAAAACTCAATCGCCAGGCTATAAGATCGCACGCTTTACACCAATTGGTTGAAATCGCTTTTGGCCATCATAGTCTCCAGCTCGTCAATCTGAACGGTGGCGCTCCAGCCCAAGGCTTCTTTGGCCTTGGTCGCATCGCCTATCAAGAGGTCAACCTCCGCTGGGCGGAAAAATTCCGGGTTGATGCGAACGATTTGACGGCCTGTCTTACGGTCGGTTGCCGTCTCGTCAACGCCTGCACCCTCCCAGATCAGATCTATGTCGAGCGCTTGCGCTGCGGAGGTAACAAAGTCGCGGATACGTGTGGTCACGCCTGTGGCCAGGACATAGTCATCACCCTTGTCTTGTTGCAACATGCGCCACATGCCTTCGACATAATCCCCAGCAAAGCCCCAATCGCGTTGCGCGTCCAAATTGCCAAGTTCCAGTACTTCATCAGATCCGCGCATAATCCGGGCCAGGGCCAGCGTGACATTACGGGTGACAAATTCTTTGCCGCGCAGCGGGCTTTCGTGATTGAACAAAATGCCAGAAGAGGCATGCATATTATAGCTTTCACGGTATTTGACTGTAATGTAATGCCCGTGGACCTTGGCAACACCGTAAGGGGAACGCGGGTGGAATCGTGTGGCCTCGGATTGCGGGACCGATTGGACAAGGCCATACATTTCCGACGTAGAAGCCTGATAGAAGCGCGTCTGCGGCGAGAAAGTCCTCAGGCTGTCCAAAATGCGTACAACACCTGAGCCATTTACATCTGTCGCATAAATGGGTTGATCCCAGCTGGAGCCAACAAAGCTTTGCGCAGCGAGATTATAGCCCTTTTCTAGCAATAGTTAGGAGAGATAGGCACCATCCTGCCCTGTAATTCCCGTGATGAATGCTGTTTTCATGAAAGAGGCCTCGACAGTTCTGCGAATATATTCGCCTAATAGTTCCCCACCTAAGGCACTACAACCTCCAGCCTCGGGGTGCCTTCGAGGAAGCCTTGTCGTCCTGAAAACGCCTCGCGAGCGTCAATACATTCTAGGTGCCTGATCCTCGCGAAAGGTTTTGCATTCAAATAATAAACCAAAGCGTTACATTTTTTCAAGGTTAGTTGAAATTTCGTAACGTATCTATTGTATCGCGCCCAACTCCTTGGTAATTGTCAAAGGATGGAGGATAAAATGCAGGCATTTATTTGTGATGCGCAACGCACGCCGATCGGGCGGTACGGGGGAGGTTTATCATCCGTTCGTACGGATGATCTTGCAGCGATCCCAATTGCAGCTTTGGCGGCGCGTAATCCAAATGTGGATTGGACCGCGCTTGATGATGTGATCTTGGGCTGTGCGAACCAAGCGGGCGAGGATAACCGGAATGTTGCGCGCATGGCTGCGCTATTGGCCGGGCTGCCGGTTG
>CAYWNJ010000294.1:0-3720 GCA_964459535.1 uncultured Rhodobacterales bacterium | reverse complement strand
ATGTAATTGGTCTTTTGACCGCCGTCTTGGGCGTTGCGATGCTCTTTCCTATGGCGGTCGATTTGGCCGAAGGGCAGGGGCATTGGTTCGCCTTTGCCCAGGCAGCGCTCATCACGATCTTCGCGGGCGGGGCCACGGCGCTGAGCTGTCAAAACGGGGTGCGCGAGCGCCTGACGATCCAGCAGACCTTTTTGCTAACAACAGGCGTTTGGCTGACCTTGCCCATTTTCGGCGCGCTGCCTTTTGTGTTTGGCGCCACGCAGCTTGCCTATGTCGATGGGTTTTTCGAAGCGATGTCGGGCCTCACAACAACCGGCTCGACCGTGCTGAGCGATTTGGACACGCTGCCAAAGGGTTTGCTGCTCTGGCGTGGTCTGTTGCAATGGCTGGGCGGGATCGGGATCATTGTCGTCGCGATGGTCTTTCTGCCCGAGCTGCGCGTTGGCGGCATGCAGATTTTCCGATCAGAAGGATTTGATACGGCAGGCAAAGTTCTGCCCCGCGCAACTGAAATTTCGTCCAGAATTTCAACAATTTACATCACACTGACACTGTTTTGCACGCTCGTCTATGTCCTTTGCGGCATGTCGATATTCGATGCCACCGTACATGCGATGACAACCATCGCAACCGGAGGGTTTGCCAATTATGACGCCTCCTTTGGGGCGTTCCAGCCAAGCGCGCAATATGCGGCCTGCGTCTTTATGATCCTCGCCGCCTTGCCTTTCGTGCGTTTTGTGCAGCTTGCCGCCGGGACCGCGCGACCGCTTTTGCAAGACGCGCAAATCCGAACATTCTTAGCGGTTGCAGTGGTGATCGTTGGTCTCTTGACCCTTTGGACATGGTTTCACTCTGGGATGGGGGCCGAGCGGGGGCTGCGGCTCGCGCTCTTTAATTCGGTGTCTCTGCTGACGGGGACGGGCTATGCAAGTGCGGATTATACGTCTTGGGGCAGCTTTCCCGTCGCAGTTTTGTTCTTCACCGGACTGATCGGCGGATGCGCGGGCTCGACGGCGTGTTCGATCAAGATTTTCCGGTATCAACTGCTCTTTGCCTCGATCCGCGTGCAGCTACGGAAAATACGCAGCCCCCACGGCCTCTTCACGCCCCGCTATGATGGTCGGCCTGTGAGCGACGACATTCTGAACTCCGTGATGTCGTTCTTTGTTTTCTTCATTGTGACCCTCGGCCTTTTTGCCGTTGCCTTGGGCATGACGGGGCTCGATTTTGTGACGTCAATTTCGGGGGCCTCTGCGGCGCTGGCGAATATCGGTCCGGGGATGGGGGACATCATTGGCCCGTCAGGGAATTTTGCGCCGCTCAGCGACACCGCTAAATGGCTCTTGGCGGCGGCAATGTTGCTGGGGCGGCTTGAGCTTATGGCGGTTTATGCCATTTTGACCGTGCAATTCTGGAGAGCTTGATATGACACGACCCTTGGGCGCACAAATCTCCCACATGCTGAAAGATCGCGGGGTAGAGGTGATCTTTGGCATTCCGGGCGTGCACAATCAGGAAATGTATCGCGGGATTGAAGAGGCCGGGCTGACCCATATCCTCGCGCGGCATGAGCAGGGCGCTGGGTTTATGGCCGACGGCTATGCACGGGCCTCGGGCAAGCCGGGCGTGGCCTATGTGATAACGGGGCCCGGTTTGACCAATATCATGACGCCGATGGGCCAAGCCTATAGCGACTCGGTCCCGCTTTTGGTCATCTCAAGCTGTCTGGATGAGACAGCGGCCACGCGCGGACAGCTCCATCAGATGAAAGACCAGCGTGCGGCGGCTGAAACGGTGTGCGAGTGGTCTGAGGAGACGCGGAGCGCGGCGGCGGCTTACACGCTCATCGACCGCGCGCTTGTCGAGTTTGAAACCAAGCGTAAGCGCCCCAAGCACATCCAAGTGCCCATCGCGCAGCTTGAAGCGCAGGCCCCATCTTTTGCCGCGATACCAGATATGTCTGCGGGAGAGGCGGGCGCGCAACCCTCGACGAGAGTGGCCAAAACGGTTTGGCAACCGCCTTCGATGCTCGACCAGATATCAACCTTGGCGCAACGCCTCCAGAGTGCGGAACGTCCGTTAATCGTTTTCGGTGGAGGAGCTGCCCATGCGTCTGGACGCGGCAGCCCGGCCCATTGGGTGCTAGAGCACAGCGGTGCAGCGGCGATGGTAAGCTACGCCGGACGCGGCGTTGTTCCGCCAGAATACCCCTTGTTCTTCGGGGCCTGTTTGGCGCGCCCCGATAGCGCGGCCTTGCTTGAGGCGGCTGATCTTGTCCTTTATGTCGGCACCGATTTGGCCGAGGTTGATCTTTGGCGCAAACAGGCGGGCCACAAACCTGGCGCGATCATTGTGAATACAGATCCCGAGGTGTTGGCGCAGGCCCATCCCAGAGACCTCCAAATTCAAATGGATGCCCTTGATTTTCTGAGCGCCTTGGCCGAGGGGCTAAAGGACGGCGCGCCGCAATCGGGCTGGTCGCCCGAGATCGTTGCCGGGTATCGCGACCGCTGGCGCGCCGAGGTCTCGGCGGAGCGGCCCGGTATTGTCCCCGTTTGCGATGCCCTGCGCGACGCACTGCCTGCGGAGACGATTATTTACTCGGACATGACGCAGTTTGCCTACACCGCCAAAGAGATTTGGGATATGGATCGCCCCGGCCATTGGCATCACCCGACCGGGTTTGGAACGTTGGGCTATGCTCTGCCCGCTGCGATTGGCGGGGCCGTCGCGCGCAAAGGGGCGCCGACGCTCTCGATCATCGGCGATTATGGTTTTCACTATACGATGGCTGAGCTTGGGGTCGCGGTTGAGCTGGGCTTGGCCCTGCCCATTATCCTATGGGACAATGGTAAGCTCAAAGAGATCGAGGACAGCATGACCCGCGCTCAGATTGCGCCGAACGCGGTCATTGCGCGCAACCCGGATTTTGTCGCCTTGGCACGGGCTTTTGGCGCTTATGCGGCTGCTCCGCAGAGCCTTGCCGAGATGCAAGAGGTTGTGCGGGCCGCGTTTGACGCAGATGGGCCAACGCTGATCCACCTGACGCCAGAGGTTGCGGCGTCATCGACATAGGCAGCTGCGCCAACCCTCTTTCGCACGACACTTGGTCTCAACTAAAGCATCCGACCTTAAACCCGAGGCGTTCGACGGCTATTCGAATAGTGCCGCCCCGTGGGGCGGAACGGCGCGGCGCAACGATTCTCGTTGCGCGAGAGATAAATTTGAGACAAGACGCCTTAGGCTTAAGGTCGGATGCTTTAAGAGCCGTAATACGCCTATCGTCTCACTTTTGGTCCTTCTTTTTGATAAATGTTGCCCCAGCTCGTGCCCGCGACATAGGTGGGGCATCCGGGCTTTGCGGTATTGACGATTAAGAACCAGATGGTCTCGCCAGGGCGGCCCGCGCGGCTATATTCACAGCCAAGCGGATGTGTCCACCACTGCCCGGTAAAGGTGGCGGCTGGCGTTGCCGCTGCGGCTGTTTGGGAAAGGGTTGTAAGGGCTGTCGCGCCGAGAACGGCAGCGCAAAGGGTTGTCTTGAGCATGTATCCACTCCACACCTAAACTCAAAGCGCCCCCACGCCATTGATGAAGCCGTTATGAACCGTGAAATCTTAATCTCGGGTTAAAGGCGGATCTCAAGATACCGCGCATTTTAGAGTGTGTCTTGTTAAATTGTATTCAAATTCGCTGCCTCTCGGCTTCGCCTCGAACGCG
>CAYWNJ010000293.1:0-3734 GCA_964459535.1 uncultured Rhodobacterales bacterium | reverse complement strand
CAAAGCGTTCGGTATCCCCGTGATCACCAGCTACAAAGCAAAGGGTATGCTGCCTGAGGACCATCCGCTTTCTTTGGGCGGTGCGGGGCTGTCCCCTTTGGCCGACAAAACCTTGGTGCCGTTTGTGCAAAGCGCGGACCTTATTCTCTGCATCGGCTATGATCCGATTGAGATGCGACCCGGCTGGCGTGACATTTGGGATGCGCGGCAAACGCGCGTGATTGATATCTCTGCGGCGCCCAATACGCATTATATGCACCAAGCTAGCCGAAATATTATCGGCTCTGTCGCGGCAAGCCTGCAAACCCTCTCCGAGGCCGCTACGCCGAACGCTGTTTGGTCCGGTGGAGAAATTGCGCAGGCTAAAACGGATCTCGCGCGAGCTTTTCCGACCGATGAGGCTTGGGGTCCTGCTGCCGTCATCGCCGAGGCGCGCGACGCCTTGCCAGCGGGAACGCTCGCCACCGTCGATAGCGGCGCGCATCGGATCTTGCTCAGCCAGATGTGGCCCTGCGAGGCACCGCGCGGGCTGACGCAATCCACGGCTCTGTGCACCATGGGATGCGCCGTGCCTCTGGCGATGGGGGCAAAGCTGGCGGATCCAGACCGCCCGGTCGTCAGCTTTAGTGGCGATGGGGGCCTGTTGATGGTCGCGGGCGAGCTTTCGACCGCTGCGGAGCTTGGGCTGAGCTGCATCTTCATCGTCTTTGTGGATGCCTCGCTTGCGCTGATTGAGCTCAAGCAGCGCCAGCGCCAGCTCTCGAATCACGGGGTTGACTTTGCCGCCCATGACTTTGCCGCGCTGGGTCGCGCGATGGGCGGTGAGGGCGTTGATGTCCGCTCGCGCTCTGAGCTGCGCAGCGCCATTGAGGCCGCCTTAAAAGCGGACCGCTTTACCGTGATTGCGGCACATATTGATCGAGGCGCTTATGACGGACGGATCTAAAGGGGCGCTGGACGGGCTTTTTGTCCTCGATCTCAGCCGCATTCTTGCTGGGCCCACGGCAACGCAGCTTTTGGGAGACCTCGGCGCAACGGTGATCAAGGTGGAAAACCCAGCGACGGGCGGCGACGATACGCGCGCTTGGGGACCAAACTATGCGCCCGGTATAGACGGGCAGCCGACCGATCTTTCCGCTTACTTCATGTCAGCAAATCGGAACAAGCGCTCGATTGCGGCGGATTTATCAACCGCAGAAGGTCAGCAAATGGTGCGCGATCTTGCTGCCCGGGCCGACGTGGTGATTGAGAACTACAAACCCGGCGGGTTGATGAAGTTTGGCCTTGATCACGAAACGCTCTGCGCCCAGCATCCGGGGCTCGTCTATTGCTCGATCAGCGGCTTTGGCCAGACCGGACCTAATCGGGATCAACCCGGCTATGACTTGATGGCGCAGGGGTATGGCGGGATCATGTCGCTAACCGGCGCGCCAGATGGCATGCCGATGAAAGTCGGCGTGGGCATCGCTGATGTGATGTGCGGCATGTACGCCACCGTTGGCATTCTCGCCGCACTGCGCCACCGGGATCGGACAGGTGAGGGACAGCATATCGACCTGAGCCTCGTCGATGCCTCGATGGCTTGGCTCATCAATGAGGGCTGTAACTATCTCACGTCCGGCCAGGTTCCTGAGCGGCGCGGTAACGCCCATCCCAATATCGTTCCCTATGAGGCCTTTGCCTGCGCCGATGGCCACGTGCTGGTCGCCGTTGGCAATGACGCGCAATTTCGGCGGTTTTGCGATGTGATTGGCAGCGCTTGGTACAGATCCACGCTTTGCCACCAATGTCAGCCGGATCACGCATCGGGAGACGCTTATCGCACTCTTATGCCCGGCCCTCGCCGCGCTGCCCAAGGCAGAGGTGCAAGCGCGCCTTCAATCGGTCAAAGTACCCGTCGGCCCGATCTATGACATCGCCGAAGCCCTCGGCTCTGACCAAGCGATGGCGCGCGGCGCGGTTGTCACGCTCGACCGAGAAGATGTCGCGGGCGGCGCTGTGCGCCTGCTCGGCAATCCGTTGAAGCTGTCAAAGACGCCTGTCACCTACCGCCGTGCACCACCGCGATTTGGCCAGGACACCGAGGCGGTGCAGCAAATGTTGCAGCGCAGCGCGGAGGATTTGCCCTAAATAGAGGCGCTCCCTGTTAAATCGCCCACGAAATTGGCGCTTTGGTCACAGAAAACCGAGGCTGGTTCACACCTTCGTGTAGGCCCCGCCCATTTGGTGCAATTAGAGGTAAGTAGGGTTCGAACCCTGCCATGCTTGCAAAGGCCGAAAATTAATGATGCACGATATTTGCGATTGCCCCGTGGACCTGCCCTCTCGGGTTGCACTCGAGGATTGGAACGGGGTGGTCCGAGGCTTTCTGAGCCACTGCACGCAAACACCTGTTCATCTTGGCGCTGTGCTTGAGGCCGCGCCTGGCTTTGCCTTGGGACATGCGGCCAAAGGTTTGTTTAGTTTGATGATGGGGCGCGCCGAGCTCACCTCTGTGGCGCGCGACGCCTATCAGACGGCGCAACAGTGCAGCGCGGACCGGCGCGCGGCGCTTTGGGTGCGCGCGTTGGGGGAGTGGCTGGCGGGGCGGCCCTCGGCTGCGATAGAGGCGATGGAAGACGTCTTGCGCGTTTACCCGACCGACACGCTCTCGGCCAAGGTCAGCCATGCCATTCGCTTTATCCTTGGGGATGCCGTAGGTATGCGCCGCTCGGTCGAGCGGATTTTGGCCGCGCATGAAGAACATCCGCTGAAGGGTTATTTGCTCGGGTGCCATGCTTTCACGCTTGAAGAAACGGGAGAATATGAGGCTGCCGAAACCACCGGCCTGCAAGGGTTGATTTATGCGCCCGACGATGCCTGGGGTTTGCACGCGGTGGCACATGTCTATGACATGACAGGTCGACCAGACGCGGGCATTAATCTGATTGAAGACAATCAATCCGCTTGGGATCACTGCAACAATTTCCGCACCCATGTGTGGTGGCATAAGGCACTCTTGCATCTCGACCGGGGCGAGCTGGATTTGGTGCTCGCGCTTTATGACGATCAGATTCGCGCAGACAAGACCGATGACTACCGGGATATTGCCAATGCCACGTCCTTGCTGATGCGGCTTGAGCTTGAAGGGCACAGCGTGGGCACCCGCTGGGATGAGCTTGCCGTGTTCGCCGCCAAACGGGTTGATGACGGATGCCTGGTTTTTGCAGATCTACACTACATGCTCGCACTTTCCGGGGCGGGGAACAGCGGCGCGCGGGCGTCTATGCTGATGCGCGCCGCGACGGATGCGACGCGGCCTGGCGAGATGCCCGCGCGCGTTGCGGATCCAGGGCTCGCGGCGATGGCAGGGCTGGATGCCTTTGCCAAGGGACGCTTTGACCAAGCCTTTCAAAACCTGGCAGCCGCACGCACCAAGATGCAAACGATCGGGGGCAGTCACGCGCAGCGCGATGTGTTCGAACGGATGACCATTGATGCAGGCTTGCGCGCCGGGCGGCTCGACCGGACGGAGCTTATCTTGAACGAGCGAACCTCTCGCCGCGCCGGGCGGGATGATAGCTTTGCCGCAAGTCGTCGCGCCGCTATCGCGGCAGCGCGCCGCATTCCAGCAGAGTAGCCATTGGACCTTCAAGGACGTAAAGACCGGCTATGACTTTCGCCGACCCAACACACGCAGCCGCATCAGCGCGCCCTCTGCCCGCAAACCCGGCCAAGCAGCGGGATTTGCGCCT
>CAYWNJ010000292.1:0-3738 GCA_964459535.1 uncultured Rhodobacterales bacterium | reverse complement strand
AGCGGCGCCACCCGCTGCGAGATCGAGCAAGGCTTGACGAATGGCAGCAGCGGCGGCGGCATCGACCCCCCAAGTTGGTTGGTTCACCACCAGAACTTCGGGATCTTGCGATATCTCGCGCCCAATCACGAATTTCTGCAGATTGCCCCCAGACAAGGATCGTGCGGCTGTTTCGGGCCCCGGCGTGCGCACATCAAAACGCTGAATGACCTGCTCCGCAAAGCCGCGCGCTCGGGGCCAATCCAGCCAACCGCGCCGCGCAAAGCCGCGCCGCGCCGCGCCGGTTAGCATCGCGTTCTCTGTCAAGCTCATCTCTGGAACAGCAGCATGACCAAGGCGCTCCTCCGGCGCGCAAAGCAGACCGGCGACGCGCCGCGCTTCTGGCCCAGCGTCCGAGATGTCCTGACCTGCAAGCCAGACCGACCCGCTTTGCCCGCTGATTTCTCCGGAAAGGGCCATTAACAGCTCGTCCTGACCATTCCCCGCAACGCCGCCAATGCCAAGAATTTCTCCGGCGCGCAGCGTGAGCGATATGTCGCGCAAGGGCATACCAAAGACGCTTGCGGGCGGCAGGTTAAGCTTTATGAGTTCAAGACGGACATCGCCGGTTTGCTGCACCCGCCGCGCGGGGTTTTTGAGCGTGCTCCCGACCATAAGCTCTGCCATCTCACGCGCCGTTGTTTCTGCCGGGGCGCAGCGGGCGACCACACGGCCTTGGCGCAGGATAGTTGCCGTGTCACAAAGCGTTCGGATCTCTTCCAGCTTATGCGAAATATAAAGGATGGCCGTCCCCGCCTCGCGAAGACGGCGAAGGGTTTGAAAGAGGATTTCGACCTCTTGCGGTGTTAGGACCGAGGTCGGCTCGTCCATAATCAACAGGCGCGGGCTTTGCAGCAAGCAGCGGATAATCTCGACCCGTTGGCGCTCTCCGGCAGAGAGATCGCCGGCCAAGCGCTCCGGCGACAGCGGCAGACCATAGGTCTGAGAAATCTCTCGGATGCGTGCGCTCAGCTGCCCCATGGGCGGCGGATCCTCCATGCCGAGCGCGATATTTTCGGCCACGCTCAGCGCGTCGAACAGCGAGAAATGTTGGAAGACCATCGCAATCCCTGATCCACGCGCAGCGCGCGGGTCGGCAGGCGCATAGGGTTCACCGCAAAGCTTCATCGTGCCGGAGTCGGGTTTGACAAGGCCATAGATCGCTTTGACCAAGGTGGACTTGCCCGCCCCATTTTCACCAAGCAAGGCATGGATTTGCCCCGGCAAGAGGGTGATATCTATCGCTTCATTCGCGACGACACCCGGATAGGCTTTGCTGATCCCTGTTAGCTCTAAAAGCGCAGCAGTCATTTTGTAGGGTCCCCTATCGCCGCACAGGCGGCGCGATGCCTTAGTAGCTGCGCAGCAACGCCAATCGCAATGGCCTGCGGATGTTTTCCCAGATCCGGCGCGCCGATTGGGCTGGTAATGCGGTCGATTTGGGCGTCCGTATGGCCCAAATCCTTCAGTCGCCGACGAAACCGCGCCCATTTTGTGCCCGATCCAATCAGCCCGCAAAAGTCAAACCCATGGGGTAATGCGGCATGACACAGTTCAAAGTCTATTTCATGGCTATAGGTTAGAATCAGATGCTGCGCCGCCTGCGGCGCATGTGGCATTAAACGCGCAGGCTCTGTCGCAACGATAGGGTTTGCACTTCCCGCTTCGGGCGGAAATCGCGCGGTGTCGGTGTCAATCCAAGAAATATCATACACGCCGAGCGGATCCAGCACGGAAACAAGCGCCCGCCCAACATGGCCTGCGGTATCTTGGGGGGGCGCGTTTCAACCACTGTCTCGCGAATAACGCTGACCGGGGGGATCTCGCCGCGCTTCATTTGCTTTTCGATGCGCTCAAGCTCAGGCGGCGGCGGACCAACAAGACGCAGGCCCTCCGGCGGTGCAGAGGACAGGATTTCAGTCAGCAGCGTCACAGCGCCGCCGCAACACTGGCCAAGCTCGGGGCCGAGGGCGTGGCGTGTCAGGCGGGGTTCGGATCTCTTCGCCAGCATGCCCCGTGCCGTGGCAATCGCTTCGAATTCAAGCCGACCGCCCCCAATGCTGCCCTCTGTACCGCTTTGCCAGACCAGCATTTCAGCGCCAGGCCCACGTGGGGCCGAGCCACGCGTGCCCGCAACAAGAACACGCGCGATGGGGCCGTGCTGAGCGATACGCTCTGCAATTCGCTTGGACGTCATAGGCCGCGCGCCCTTTGGATCGCGGCGCGTACCTGTTCTGGCGTCGCCGGAGCCTGCAAATCTGGATAGGCGGGCCCGCAGCTGGCGATTGCATCCGAGAGGGCAAAGAAGGCGGCCATTCCGAGCATCAAGGGCGGCTCACCCACAGCCTTAGACTTATAGATCGTATCGGCTTTATTCGACCCTTCCCAGAGCGCGACGTTGAATATGGGCGGGCGATCGGCGCAGGCGGGAATCTTATAGGTCGAGGGCGCATGGGTTCTCAGGATCCCGTCTGCATCCCAGACCAATTCCTCGGTGGTCAGCCAGCCTGCGCCCTGGACAAAGCCGCCCTCAATTTGCCCCAGATCAATCGCCGGATTGAGCGATGCGCCAACATCATGCAGGATATCAGCGCGCAGCACTCTGTATTCCCCCGTTAACGTGTCCACCACGACCTCAACGGCGGCCACGCCATAGGCGAAATAGAAAAACGGGCGCCCCTGTCCTGCGATCCTATCCCAGCTGATCTCCGGCGTTTTGTAAAAGCCGGTGGCCGATAAGCTAATGCGCGCCTGATGCACGCGCGCTGCGACCTCGGCAAAGCTATACTCGGTTTCACCGGCGCGTACGCAGCCGCCTTCAAAGACGATGTCCTCGGGCGTGCAGTGGTGCTCTTCGGCCAGATAGGTCGCCATACGGCCTCGTATCGTTTCGCAAGCTGCTTTCACCGCCATACCGTTCAAATCGCTGCCAGAGGAGGCAGCAGTGGCCGAGGTGTTCGGCACTTTTGCGGTGTCGGTTGCGGTGATCTTGATCGCGCTGAGGGGAAGGCCGAATTGATGCGCGGCGACTTGCGCGACCTTTTGGAACAGCCCTTGTCCCATTTCGGTGCCGCCGTGGTTAAGGTGCACCGAGCCGTCGGAATAGACATGCACCAGCGCTCCGGCTTGGTTGAGATGGGTCAGCGTGAAGGAGATGCCGAACTTAACCGGCGTGAGCGCGAGGCCCTTCTTGAGCACCGGATTCGCGGCGTTCCAGGCGGCAATTGCCTCCCGGCGTGCAGGGTAGTCCACGCGGTCGGTCAGCGCGTCGGTCAGTTGATCGGCGATGAAGTCTGTCACCTTTTGCCCATAGGGCGTTTCGCGCGTGCGCTCTGGCACCTCGCTGTAGTAGTTCGCGCGCCGGACCGAGAGCGCATCTGTGCCCAACTCATGCGCGATATGGTCAATGATGCGCTCAATCCCCAGCATCCCTTGCGGCCCACCAAAACCGCGAAAGGCTGTCGCAGATTGGTGGTTGGTGCGCCAACGGTGCGAAGTGATCCGCACCGCGGGCAGGTAGTAGGCATTGTCCGTATGCAGCATCGCGCGATCCGCCACGGGCAGGCTGAGGTCTTGAGACCAACCGCAGATCACGTCGTGCCGCACATCAAGCGCTGATATGCGCCCATCTGCATCAAATCCCACGTCATAGCTGATCTCAAAGGCATGACGCTTGCCGGTAATCCGCATATCATCGTC
>CAYWNJ010000291.1:0-3745 GCA_964459535.1 uncultured Rhodobacterales bacterium | reverse complement strand
GCATCATGTTGGCAGCCGCCGCGCTGACCACGAACCGAAGCATGTACCCCAAGGATCTCAAACGAAAGCCGCGACAGAAGACAGGGCGTGCACCAAGAATATCAAATGAACCGCTATGGCGGATCAGTTGCTTTGCGCAAAACGGCTTGACTGGGATGCCCACGTTGCCTAAGGCCTGCCCCTAATGTCCGCAAATCCCGATGACCGAGTCCTTCATAAATTTTTGCTCGTGGCCGATCCGCTTTCGTCGGTTTGAGATTATCGCTATGCAGACTTCCAAAGACCACAGGCTCTGGCGCCAAAAAAAGCGCCGCACGTCCTATTGCGGACGGCGGCGCGCAGTAAGCGGCTCTCGCAGGGACGGGTCCGATTTTTCCAAGGCAGGTTGCCTTTAAAAGCGCGCGGATTCGGGACAATGCGCACAAATAAAATCAGACGAGGCGAGGACGCGGGCAGAAACTCAGAACATGGTCGGTAAATGCAATCCAACTAAGAGAATAATAACAAGCGCAGCAGCGCCTGCGATGTCGTGCAGGAGGGGATGCTCAACTCGATTGGCTTGTGCTACACGTGATCGTATCTTTTGCATCTTACCCTCTAGCGTTCTTGTTTCTCATTTGTTCTCACTTTTAGTTAAAGATGTAAAGAACTAAAATAGAACAAATGTGAACTTTTTGGCATTTATTGCCAAACCACAGTGCGAACAGGGCCAACGGGCAACGAAATTTCCCGACTTGGCTTGGCGGGAACCGCGCGCTAAGAGGTGGAAAGTCAATCCGGGTGGTCTGGCCATGAGCCAAAGCGATAGTTTTATTGAAGAAGTCACCGAAGAGGTGCGGCGCGATCAGCTATACGCCTATGCACGGCGCTATGGCTGGATTGGCGTCTTGACGGTATTGGGCCTGATTGGCGCAGTGGCATGGGCAGAATGGCGCCAGGCGACTCAAATGCGCGCGGCACAAGCCGTAGGGGACGCCGTGCTAGGCGCTCTGGAAAAGGAAGAGAGTTCTGCGCGTGCCGAGGCTCTTTCGACGGTTGAGGCGTCGGGCCAAGTTGATACGATTGTTCAACTTTTCCACGCCGCCGAGCTGTTGCAAGCTGAACAATCAGAGGCCTCTGTGGGTGTTCTAAACGCTCTCGCTGCCAATAACGATATACCGCTCATCTACCGCCAGATCGCGCAGTTTAAGGCGTTAATCACGCCATCCGAGACGTTGGATGCGGCGGCCCGTCGGGCAGGGCTTGACGCTTTGGCGCAGCCGGGCGTGCCCATTCGTCTTCTTGCAGAAGAGCAATTGGCGCTTTTGGATATTGAGGCAGGGGCACGTGATGCCGCCTTGGAGCGCCTTAATCGAATGCTGGAGGATTCCGAGGTCACGCCAGCCTTGCAACAACGCGCCGTGCAGGTGATTGTTGCGCTTGGTGGGACACCTAACCAAGAGGCGCTTGGGGCGTCAGAACGGTCCCCCTCTTGAGCGCCGCGGTAGCGAAAGAACGGACGGGTATGGCAATGAAGCGACCAAGAGCCTATATTTTCAACGCCGCAGGCCTACTCTCTATCTTGGCTATGCTGGCCGCGTGTCAAGAACGTGAAGAAATCCTGCCTGGTAAACGCGAGTCCGTCTCCGCCGTCTTGCAAGGCGCGCCACGCGCCGATGAAAGTCGCGCAGAGCCAATCGCGCTACCTGCCCAAAGCGCCAATGCGGATGCGAGCCACGGAATCGGGACCCCCCGCTACCGGACAACCCACCCGGCGCTAAACGCAGATCCACGTCTCGCCTGGTCGGTGCGGATTGGCGCGGGGGATAGTCGGCGGCAGCGGATCGTGGCCGATCCGGTGGTTGCGGATGGTCTGATTTTTACGCTCGATTCCGGCAGCTTGGTGAGCGCGGTGACTACCGAGGGCGCGCTCGTTTGGCAGCGCGATCTGCGGCCTGCGCGTGACAATGAGGGGGACGCCACTGGCGGCGGGCTCGCCGTCGAGGGAGATACGCTCTATGTGGCGCTGGGATATGGCGCGCTGACGGCTGTTGATGCGAAAAGCGGAGAGACGCGCTGGACGCAGCAACTGGATGCAACCGGCTCTGGGCGTCCAACAGTGTATGGCGGTTTGATCTATATCTCTGTTGGCGATCAATCCGGCTGGGCCTTGGACAAGAAAACCGGCCGCATTGTTTGGCAAATCGGCGCGGTGGAAGATGTCAGCAATGTGCTCGGCGCGCCCGCACCGGCGCTTACCGATGAGCTGGCGATCTTCGGCTTTGGCTCGGGCGAGCTGCAAGCGGTCTTTCGCCAAGGCGGGCTGCGGCGTTGGGATGCGTCAGTGTTAGGGGAGCGGCCAGGGCGTGCGCTCAACCAGCTTGACGATGTAACAGGAGCGCCGGTGATCGACCGAGGTGTCGTTTATGCAGGCAATCAGTCGGGCCGCATGGTTGCAGTGGATATCGAGACGGGATTACGTCTTTGGACCGCCGATGAAGGCACAGTGGGCGCGATGTACCCCATTGGAGGCAGCATCTTTGCCCTCACGGATCGCAACAACCTGGTGCGTTTGGATGCTGCGAATGGCGAGCAGATCTGGACGGTGCCACTGCCCAACTACCTTAGAACCAGGCCCCGCCGCATTGCCGCCATTCATGCCCATCACGGGCCGGTTGTGGCGGGCGGCTATGTGCGCGTAACATCCTCAGACGGCCTTTTGCGCAGCTTTGATCCGCGCGATGGAAGCCTTGCGGCTGAAACGGAGATCCCAGGCGGCGCGAGCACGGGACCGATCGTGGCAGGTCAGACGCTTTATGTGGTTGGCCGCAGCGGGCAGCTTCATGCTTTCCGTTAGAGGACCAATGCAGTAAGGCCCATGCCTTAAGCAACTGACGGAGCGGGGATGTCCTTTACTCTTGCCATCGTAGGGCGTCCAAATGTGGGCAAATCTACGCTCTTTAACCGTTTGGTGGGCAAGCGCCTGGCGCTGGTTGATGATCAACCCGGTGTGACCCGAGATCTGCGCGAGGGCGCCGGGCGGATCGCGGATCTACGCTTTACCGTGATAGACACTGCCGGGTTGGAAGAGGCGACGGATGAAAGCCTGCAAGGGCGGATGCGCCGCCTGACCGAGCGCGCGGTCGATATGGCGGATATTTGCCTCTTTATGATTGATGCCCGCGCGGGCGTTACGCCAACGGATCAAGTCTTCGCCGAGATCCTGCGCAAACGCGCCCGCCATGTCCTGCTCGCCGCCAACAAGGCCGAGGGCGCGGCGGCAGATGCAGGTGTGATGGAAGCCTATAGCCTTGGGCTGGGCGAGCCGGTCCGACTCTCGGCGGAGCACGGAGAGGGGCTCAACGAGCTTTATGCGCAGCTACAACCCTTAGCGGATGACTTTGCCACGCGCGCCTTAGCTGATGCCCCTGAGATAGAGGTTGATGTGGACGAGGCCGGGAGCGTGGTCGATGCACCGCAGCGCCCGTTACAGGTGGCGGTCGTAGGACGGCCCAACGCGGGTAAGTCGACACTAATCAACCAGATTTTGGGCGAAGAACGCCTGCTCACAGGCCCCGAGGCGGGCATCACCCGAGATGCGATCTCTCTGACGGTTGATTGGTCTGGTACTTCTATGCGGCTCTTTGATACGGCCGGGATGCGTAAAAAGGCGAAGGTTCAAGAAAAGCTTGAAAAGCTCTCTGTTGGCGACGGGCTGCGCCATTGGTTTTTCGAGCAAACAAACAAAACTTTGATGGGTTCAGCG
>CAYWNJ010000290.1:0-3748 GCA_964459535.1 uncultured Rhodobacterales bacterium | reverse complement strand
CTCTGAGATCGGCAAGATCACCGCGCAAGTCATCGCCTCGGGGATACCGGGGGCCCAGCTTGGCATTCACACCCATAACGATGTCGAGGCGGCAGTGGCCGGATCGCTCGCCGCTGTCGAGGCGGGGGCGCGGCAGATCCAAGGCACGCTTAACGGGCTGGGTGAGCGCTGCGGCAACGCCAACATGACAGCGCTAATCCCGATTTTGAAGCTGAAACCCGCTTTTGCCGAACGCTTTGAGATCGCGGTGAGTGACGAAGCACTGGTCGGACTTACACGCACGAGCCGATTGCTGGACGAAATCCTGAACCGTGTGCCCTTTCGCCAGGCCGCCTTTGTGGGCGCGTCGGCCTTTGCGCACAAGGCGGGGCTGCACGCCAGCGCGATTGCCAAAGACCCCAGCACCTATGAGCATGTTGATCCCGCGCGCGTCGGGAATGCGCGCATTATTCCCATGTCCAATCAAGCCGGGCAATCGAACCTGCGCGAGCGGCTGGCGGGCATGGGGCTAACCGTTCCTGCCAAGGACCCTGCGCTCGGGCGGATTTTGGAGCGTATCAAAGAACGTGAGGCCATCGGCTATAGCTATGATGTCGCACAGGCCAGCTTTGAGTTGCTTGCGCGCGAAGAGCTAGGCGCACTCCCCGCATTCTTCGAAATCGAGCGCTACCGGGTCACCGTCGAGCGCCGCAAGACCGAGCGCGGCGAGATGGCCAGCTATTCCGAGGCGGTGGTTGTAGTCAAAGTAGACGGGGCCAAAAAGCTCTCGGTCAGCGAGTCGATGGATGATGAGGGGAGCGATCGCGGCCCGGTCAACGCGCTGTGGCGCGCCTTGATCAAAGATTTGGGGCGGTACTCGGCGCAGCTTGAGGATATGCGCCTGGTCGATTTTAAGGTACGGATCACCCAAGGCGGCACCGCCGCCGTTACCCGCGTGATCATCGACAGCGAAGACGGGCATGGCGCGCGTTGGGCAACGGTTGGTGTGAGCGCGAATATCGTCGATGCCTCTTTTGAGGCGCTGCTGGATGCCATCCGCTGGAAGCTTATCCGAGACGGCGCGCAATGAGCCATCCGATGGCGATCCTCCATGCCGAGATGCCGCGCCAAGGCCCCGGCTGCGCCGATGATGTGGCCTGGGCGGTGCGCCAGGCCCAGTTGAGCGGGGCCGTGCGTATCATCGATGCAGGATGCGGGCCCGGCGCGGATCTTGAGACCTTTGCAGACTTCCTGCCGGAAGCGCAGCTAAGCGGGATCGACGCTATGCCTCATCTGGTGCAGGAGGCTCAGATCAGGCTTGGCACGCGCGCCCAAATCACCCAAGGCGATATGGCCCAGCTTACCGGCCCGGTTGATCTCATCTGGTGCGCAGGGGCCATCTACTTTCTTGGCGTGACCAAAGCGCTCGGCACCTGGCGCGCGGCTCTGGCCCCCGGCGCCTTTATCGCCTTTTCGGAGCCTGTGCTGCCAGATGACCCGTCCGAGATCGCGGATATGTTCTGGGCAGAATATTCAGCAATCACCGACGGCGCTGGCCTGACCGCACGTATTGAAGCCGCCGGATTTTCGACCTTTGCCCAACGCGATATCGTGGGAGCGCCTTGGGGCGGTTACTACGCAGCGCTTGAGCGACGTGTGGAGATGCTAAGCACAAAGGCCGACCCCGCGCTTGCGGACGTACTAAGCGCAGCAAAGCGAGAAATCGAGCTCTGGTCCCGTGCCCCGGATCAGATAATTTATCGTCTATCCTTAGTCCGCGTGATGACGGGCTGAACCCGATTATAGCCTGACCACTGAATTGTGATGTCAAAATTCATGCCTGCCGCTTTGCTCAAGCCGACCGAGGGTGGCGCGGTACGCGCCGCCCGTGGGGGCGGTCGGCGCGTCGCCATCCTTCGGATGGCTGGGGCTAAGCGGATAGAAGATCAAAATTCAGTCATCAGGCTATAGCGACAACAGGCTTTGAATTGCAAGCTAAAGCCCGAGCTATAGCGCGCTATTTCTATTTGTAACCTTGACGTTACTTTTTTGATGTGCAATTATGTAACCTAAAGGTATCATTGGAGACAGATATGAAAATCAAAGCGCATCATCTTTCAGCCCTTAGGCTTTGGCTCTTAGGTCTTACTGGCGCAACAAGCCTTGGATATGCGGGGCTAGCCCTGGCACAGAACCAGCCAAATCCGGTATATTGGTGGGTTCCTATCGCAGTGGGGCTCATCACCGCGATCGTGCTATTTCTGGTCTTTCTTGCGGCAAGCTCCGCAAGCGCGAAGGCCGCAACTGACGAGCTTTATCGAATGCTCAATCAGCGCGCGGCGGCAGAGGCATATTGGATCAGTCTGGTACTTTTGATCCTCACTAGCGTGGCAATCGGGCACGGGCTGTGGGCGCCAAACACGCTGCTGGCCGCCACGGCGGCAGCAATGGGCGGCACATATCTTATCCGTTTCGTGTGGCTTGATCTGCGTGCATAATGAATACCGCCCTAAACAATCGCCTTAAGGAACTGCGTGCCGAGCGCCATCTGACCCAAGCAAAACTCGCCGAGGCTGTTGGCGTCTCCCGCAAAACCATCAACACGATTGAGAACTGTGTCTTCATCCCGTCAACGGTATTGGCACTGCGGCTTGCGCGTGTTTTGAAGGTGCCAGTCGAGGACATCTTTGCAATAGAAGACGCCTAGCGGGTAGAGCCCGAAGACTCTAATTTGATCATGTGCTCGCTTAGCCCCCAGCCATCCGAAGGATGGCGACGCGCCGACCGCCCCGTTTTGCCGGAGGCAAACCTGCGGTTTGACGGGCGGCGCGTTCCGCGCCACCCTCGGTCGGCTGGGGCGAAGCGGAAACGGTTGGAACATGCAATCAAAATAAAGTCTTCGGGCCATAGGAGCACAGGAAGGGGCAGGGATGGAATTTGATGCCGACGTGAAGGCGTGCGCCCAAATTGTTCAGCGCGGGGATGCCCAACGTTTTGCGGCAACGCTGTTGGCACCTGCAGCGCAACGCCCTCGGCTCTTCGTGCTCTATGCCTTTAACCTGGAGGTAGCGCGCGCGCCCTGGGCGACATCCGAGCCGATGATCGCAGAGATGCGCTTGCAATGGTGGCGCGATGTGCTGAGCGAGATTGCAGCAGCGGGCCCCGTGCGGCGGCATGAGGTAGCAACCCCTCTTTCTCATATGCTGAGCGCGACAGAGGCCAACGCGCTGGATACGCTTGTCGCCGCGCGCCGCTGGGACAT
Organism: uncultured Rhodobacterales bacterium; assembly: GCA_964459535.1. Classification (GTDB taxonomy): domain Bacteria; phylum Pseudomonadota; class Alphaproteobacteria; order Rhodobacterales; family Rhodobacteraceae; genus JBCBCP01. The sequence goes on along the minus strand of CAYWNJ010000290.1, from coordinate 507 downwards.
CTATCGAGAGCCGTTCGAAAACCAAGCCCATCTTGAGCGATACTTAGATCAGACGGCCGGAACCCTCATGGCCATCGCCGGACAGGACGAGGCCCTGCGAGGCACCGGGTTTGCTGGCGGGGTAGCGGCATGGCTGCGCGCTGTACCTGCGCTCGAAGCCTTGGGCCGCTTGCCGCTCGTGGACCGCGGCGACGTGGGGATCAAAGCACTGGCCCAGAGCGGCCTTGCCCGGCTTGGCCGCGGCGGCATCGCAGCCCTCCCAGCAGCGGGGACACGCGCCATTCTCAAGGTGGCAATACGCGATCCTGAGCGGGTGCGGGCGGGCACTTTGCCAGAGCTCTGCGGTCCGTTTGCCCGCGTGTGGTCCCGGCTTACGGGGCGGGTCTAGCCTGCCGTCCTTGGACAGTCAGCCAGATCAGCGCCGCCCCGGCGAGGATAAGGAAGGGCACCATCGCAACATTAACCGCCGTCCAACCTGTCTCCGCGCTGCTGCCCGCGCAATTCATC
>CAYWNJ010000289.1:0-3751 GCA_964459535.1 uncultured Rhodobacterales bacterium | reverse complement strand
TACGCCTCCAGCTCTGCATCCCAATAAAGAAAGTCCAGCCAACTCTTATGCAAATGGTTTGGCGGAAACTTGCGGCCAATATTGCGCAGCTCTTCGGCCCCCGGTTGTCGCGGTGGGCGGCGCAGCGAGAGCCCGGTGCGATGTAGCGGCTTCGCGCCTTTCTTCAAATTGCAGCTTGAGCACGCCGCAACAACGTTCTGCCAACTGGTCACCCCGCCCGCCGAACGCGGTACGACATGATCAAAGGTAAGTTCTCCGCGCGCGCCACAATATTGGCACTGAAATTGATCACGCAAAAAGAGGTTAAACCGGGTAAATGCCACGCGTTTGCGCGGTTTCACGTAATCTTTAAGCACCACGACAGAGGGAATTCGGATCTCGGTGCTTGGGCTGCGCACACGCTCGTCATATTCCGCAACGATATCAACGCGATCCAGCCAGGCGGCCTTGATTGCCTCCTGCCAGGACCAAAGCGAAAGCGGATAGTAGCTGAGCGGGCGGTAATCCGCATTCAGCACCAACGCCGGGTGATGCCTGAGCGCACCGGGTGCGCGCGTAAAATCTGTCCTGAAATCCGTATCCATAAGCCGAGACCCCGCCTGCGCGCTGCATGCATCAACGCAGAGCGGGGAGCCCGCCCCATGCCGATATCGCCACTATATATCGTGGTTTGAGTAGAGCAAGACAAAGATGCGCTACCATATCTCGACACCGCAAGATGGCTGCCAGCTGGCACGTTGGCCTCTACCCTCTAACATAAGCGGCAATTTGCCAGCTTGTCACCTGCCACCGGGCAGGGCACCCCTTGAAACGCGTAAGACAGTGCCCATATGAATGTTAAGACGATAAACATACGACCTTTCGACAAGGGAAAAAACCATGGCCAATTATGCAAATTTACCGGCGCCAACGCCCGAGGGTGGGCTTAATCGGTATATGCAAGAGATCCGGAAATTTCCGCTCTTAGAGCCTGAAGAAGAGTATATGCTGGCCAAGCGCTGGGTTGAAGAGCAAGATACAGCCGCAGCTCATAAAATGGTCACCTCGCATCTGCGCCTCGCGGCAAAGATTGCGATGGGGTATCGCGGCTATGGCCTGCCGCAATCCGAAGTGATTTCAGAGGCGAATGTTGGCCTAATGCAAGCGGTCAAACGGTTTGACCCTGAAAAAGGCTTTCGCCTCGCGACCTATGCAATGTGGTGGATTCGCGCCTCGATCCAGGAATATATCCTGCGCTCCTGGAGCCTCGTGAAGCTCGGCACCACATCGGCGCAAAAGAAGCTATTCTTTAATCTGCGCAAAGCCAAGGCGCGCATTGGTGCGCTCGAAGAGGGCGACCTGCGCCCTGAAAATGTGGCCCAGATCGCCAATGATCTTGGGGTGACAGAAGACGAAGTTATCTCAATGAACCGCCGCCTATCTGGCGGGGATGCGTCGCTGAACGCAACTGTTGGGACGGATGGCGATAGCGCCATGCAATGGCAAGATTGGCTTGAGGACGAGAGCGCCGACCAAGCGGCGGACTATGAGGCGCGGGATGAGCTAGAAGTTCGGCGCGAGATGTTGACCGAAGCGCTCAGCGTTCTGAACGAGCGCGAGAAAGACATCTTAACTCAGCGCCGCCTGTCCGATCAGCCGGTGACGCTTGAGGATCTCAGCGGGAGTTACAATGTGAGCCGCGAGCGCATTCGTCAGATCGAGGTACGTGCCTTTGAAAAGCTGCAAAAGCGGATGCAGGTTTTGGCGCAGGAAAGAGGGCTTCTGAAGGCGTAAACGCATCGGCCCCCTGCCCCACGCGCGTAAAACGCGAGCGGGTTGTCTATCGTTTGGCTTAAGGGCCTTTTTTTGCGATCACTCTTCACCTGATTTCGGGGTCTGGGCTGCGCGCAGCACTCGGGCCTCTCCTACGATTGCGATGAGCAGATCTATGTGGCGCAAAAGGCTATAGGCACCGTCATCGCTTTGGCGCTGCTCGTTAAGTGCAGCTTCAAGCTCCATTAACCGCATCAAGGCCACGCCGTGCCGGGGCAAGGACCCATATCCAAGCAAGCGCGGCAGGTGGACCGTCCGGCGATATTCCTGTGCGCCAAACCGCGCCGCGCGCATCAAAAGGCTGGGCCGCGATATGTTTTGCAGCATGCTGAGAACGTCTTGCATCTTGGATCTCCTCGCAGAAAGGAAGGCGTCATGCGCCCTTCGATCTCAAGCATGACACAACCAATGCGAGTGTTGCGTGCCGTGAATTTCCGGCGCGCGCTCGTTTCACATTTGTTTATTCTTTAGAAACAATGATGAACAAATCGACGGAAATTAATCTCTCAGTAACCAATGCGCCTATAGGTTGTGTGGATAAATTGTGGATAAGCAACCCAGGGGATCGGTTGCCGATGTTAAATGAGAATGCACTGCGTCCGGTCTTTTCTGCGCCTCTCCCGCTCTGGGTGCCGCAGGGTGTGCGCGCCTATTTGTCCCATATTGAAGGCGGGGTGCCGATACGTGAGCTCGCGCGCCGGGGGGGGCTGCACGCCTCGACCGTGCTGCGGCAGATCCGTCGGTGTGAGGCGCAGCGGGATGATCCGTTGGTGGACGCGGCTTTGCGATCGCTGGGCCGTTCTTTTGAAACAGCGCGTGCAATAGGCGCGCAAGACAGGATGGACAAGATGCAAGCCAGCCTCGACATGCGGACCCAAACCCCCGATGACGACACCTTTTCCCGCGATGCGCTTAGGATTCTAAGACGGCTCGTCGAGACGGGGGCGGTTCTTGCGGTCGCCGCCGATATGGAAAAGGCCGTTGTGGTTCGAGAGACGCCGCTTGGCGCGACACAGCGGACAGCGGTTGTGGATCGGGCCGTGGCCGAGGCAATGGCTTTGAACGAATGGATCGCGGCGGCGAAACCTGGCCGCATTACCCGCTATGAAATCACCTCCGCCGGGCGTGCGGCTTTGGAAAAGATGCTTGAGACGTGCCCAAGTCCAGGGTTTTCTGAGGACCGGGCCAGCTTTGCCGGAGCGGAAGAGGTGCGGGACCCGCGCGCGCGGCGGCTACGCTATGGGCTGGCGGAATCGCCACTGACGGCGCTCGCGCGGCGGCGCGACAAGGATGGGAAGCCCTTTTTGGAACCCGCGCTTGTGGCGGCTGGTGAGCGTCTGCGCGAGGATTTTGAGCTGGCGAATATGGGCGCGCGCGTCACCCAAAACTGGGAGCGTTTTCTGGATGGCGGCGCGCCAAGTACAGCGCCCGCCCATGGACCCGGGGCTGAGGCTGCGCAGGCGCGTGTTATTGCAGCGCTGAACGATCTGGGTCCGGGCTTATCAGATGTGGTCTTGCGCTGTTGCTGTTATCTAGAGGGGCTTGAGACGGCAGAAAAGCGGCTTGGCTGGTCGGCCCGTTCGGGGAAAATCGTGCTTCGTATCGCATTGCTGCGCCTTCAGCAGCATTACGAAGCAGCCAACCGCGCAGGGGGCGGCTTGATCGGTTAATCAATCCGCATAGCGGCGTTGCGTCGCGCGGGCTGCACAAGGCGCTCAGATTGGTATATGATCGCGCGAACAGCTATCGCTTGAGGCCCTGATGCGCGATCTGAAAATCCCAGAGCAACGGCACCCCGAAAAGGCGCGTCGCCCTGATAATCCGCAACCGCCGAAACCTTCTTGGATTCGTGTCAAGGCGCCGGGCGGTGCGGCCTATGCGCAAACTGCGCGGATTATGCGCGAGAACCGCCTGGTTACGGTTTGCGAAGAGGCGGGCT
>CAYWNJ010000288.1:0-3754 GCA_964459535.1 uncultured Rhodobacterales bacterium | reverse complement strand
AAAACCTACATCAAAGAAACGGCAGGGCAAGATGCAGAGTTTGATGCGGCTTTCTTAGAGCCGCTGAAAGCTGCGTCAAAGGATCTGCAGTCTGCGGGTATGTATTTCATGCAATCGGGAATGAGTAATCCAAATCATGCACTGGCTGGATCTTATGACTTTATGCATATGTTTGGCCATGTGTGCTTAGGGTATATGTGGGCACGCATGGGCCAGGCGGCTTCTGCGGCGATTGCAGGAGGCGCTTCTGATGTTGAGTTTTATAACGCAAAACTCGCCACGGGACGCTATTATATGGCCCGCCAGTTGCCAGCAACGGCTTTGCATCTCAAGCGCATCCAAAGCGGCGCAGACCCCGTCATGAGCTTAGAAGCTTCGAACTTCTAGGTGGATCAGGCGCATTTGCGCTGGGAGATGAAAATGTCGTCGACAATCGCTTTTCAACATTTGGCAATGTGGGGGTTTCACACCCCCACACCCCCGTGCGGTTTATTTTGCAAGATGAAGAGGGAATCCACCCCGCCTTTCGCGGGCAGCGATACGCCGAGGCCGGAAAGGCGGGGCTTCACCTCGCACATGGCTCAGCTCCGCAGCCTACCATGCGCTTTCACTATTTGCAGATTAACCTTAATTCTTTGTGAACTATTCACCTTCATTTCGCCAAATAAACCGCACGGGGGTCCGGGGGTGTGAAACCCCCGGCTCTGCAATCGAAACTTGAGCCACGGGAGGGGCTATCATGACGATGAGACTTCATTGTTTCGGAGAATCCGGAAATTCCTATAAAGCTGCGCTTGCACTTGAATTGGCGGGGCTGGAATGGGAGCCTGTCTTTGTTGACTTTTTCAGCGGCGCTGCGCGGAGTTCAGAGTTTCGTGCGATCAACGCAATGGGTGAGGCGCCGGTTTTGGAGGATGGCGATCTTCGGCTGACCCAATCTGGGGTAATCCAGCAATATATCTCGGACAAGACAGGTAAACATGGCGGTGCTGCAGATGAACGCTATGAAGTGTTGCGCTGGGTGCTATTTGACAATCATAAGCTGAGTTCAATGGCCGGTGTAACGCGCTTTTTGATGAACTTTCTGCCCGAAGACAAACGCCCAGCGGATGTGATCGCGTTTAACCAAGGGCGCTTAAAAGGAGCGTATACTGTCCTTGATACGCATCTTGAAGGGCGCGACTGGATTGTCGGGAGCGGGGTGACCAATGCGGATATCAGCTGCTGTGGATACTTGTTCTACCCAGAGCCGTTTGGATTTGACCGATCGGAATGGCCGAACATTGATCGCTGGATGGGCAATATGGAAGCCCTGGAGAACTGGAAGCACCCTTATGACTTGATGCCAGGCCACCCCTCTGACCGGGCATAAGAATTTGGCAAAGGAGCCTTGAGATGACTGATGCATATATCTACGACGCACTGCGCACACCGCGTGGGAAGGGACGCAAAGATGGCAGCTTGCATGAGGTGACGGCGCTTCGCCTGTCGTCGCACACGCTAAATGCTGTCAAAGCGCGGAACAATCTGGACGGCCACGCGGTTGAGGACGTGATCTGGGGCAATGTCACGCAAGTGATGGAGCAAGGCGGCTGTTTGGCGCGCTCCGCTGTGCTGGCCTCTGATCTGGATGAGCGGATCCCGGGTCTGGCCATCAACCGGTTTTGCGCCTCTGGCATGGAGGCGGTGAACCTCGCGGCTAACCAAGTCAAAGGCGGGGCGGGAGATGCCTATATTGCAGGCGGTGTTGAGATGATGGGCCGTGTTGCGATGGGCTCGGATGGGGCAGCGATTGCGGCTGATCCTTCGATTGCGCTGGAAACCTATTTCGTGCCGCAAGGCATCAGCGCTGACATTATTGCGACCAAGCATGGGATCACGCGCGACGATGCAGATGCGCTAGCGGTCGAGTCGCAACGGCGGGCCAAGGCGGCGTGGGATGAGAAACGCTTTGAGAAGTCCGTGATCAGCGTGACTGACCAAAACGGCCTGACGATTTTGGACCATGATGAATATATGCGCCCGCAAACGGATATGCAGAGCCTTGGGGCACTGAACCCGTCCTTCCAAGCGATGGGCGAGGTGATGCCTGGCTTTGACAAGGTCGCGCTTCTTAAATATCCGGAGCTTGAGAAGATTGAGCATATCCACCATGCGGGCAACAGCTCGGGTATTGTCGATGGGGCCGCAGCGGTTCTGATCGGGAACAAGGAATTCGGCACACGCTATGGGCTGAAGCCCCGTGCACGTATTCGGGCGACTACTAAGATTGGCACTGACCCGACCATCATGCTGACGGGCCCCGTTCCTGCGACAGAGAAGATCCTAGCCGACAACGGTATGGCGTTTTCGGATATCGACCTTTTTGAGGTCAACGAAGCCTTTGCCTCGGTCGTCCTGCTCTTTCAACGGCATTTTGAGGCGGATCCTGCGAAGATCAATGTCAATGGCGGCTCAATCGCGATGGGGCACCCGCTGGGCGCGACCGGCGCGATGATCATCGGCACATTGCTGGATGAGCTTGAACGGCAGGACAAGGAAATCGGCCTGGCCACGCTCTGTATCGCCTCTGGAATGGGCGCGGCGACGATTATCGAGCGCGTGTGAGATGCCAAAGATCGACATCCAAACACTGCCCGTCGCAACCGGCACCGACTACCCTGCGCCTTACAATGCGGGTTTTGAGCGGCGGCACCGCACGGCGCTTGGCGATCCCATGGGGCTGACGCAATTTGGTGTGAACCATATTCGCCTGAAACCCGGCGGATTGTCATCGCTGCGGCACTGGCATGAAGAGCAGGACGAGTTCCTGGTTGTGACCGAAGGGCGGCTCACCCTGATCGAGGACAGCGGCGAAACCGAGCTTGCTCCAGGCGATTGCGCCGCCTTTCCCAAAGGGGCGGCGAATGGCCATCACCTTGCTAACAAGGCGGGCGTGGATGGCTGCTTTGTCGTGGTTGGGGCGCGCACCCGGACCGAGCGCGTTTGGTACAGCGATGTTGATATGACTGTGAGCGACGATGAAACAGGGGGCGGCACCTTCACCCGTCAGGATGGCAGCCCGATAGAGAGAGATGTATGAGATGACTGACTTTACCATGACAAAAGACGCCGAAGGCGTTGCGACCATCACCTGGGATGTGCCTGGCAAAACGATGAACGTGATGTCCATCGAAGGGCTGCAAACCCTTTCGGATCTGATCGATGACGCGCATGCTGATGACGCGGTAAAGGGGATTGTGATCACCTCGGGCAAAGACAGCTTTGCCGGTGGCATGGACCTGAACCTCTTGGCGAAGATGAAGGAAAGCGCAGGCGATAATCCCGCGCAGGGCCTTTTTGACGGCACGATGCAGATGCATCACCTCCTGCGTAAGATTGAACTTGCGGGTATGGATCCCAAAAAACAAACCGGGGCAAAGCCGACAGCGGCAGCTCTGCCCGGCACGGCGGCGGGGATTGGGCTGGAATTGCCACTCGCGACCCATCGGATCTTTGCAGCCGATAATCCAAAGGCGAAAATTGGCCTGCCAGAGATCCTTGTTGGGATTTTCCCCGGTGCAGGCGGCACAACGCGGCTGGTGCGCAAGCTGGGCGCGATGGGGGCTTCGCCCTTCCTGCTAGAGGGCAAGATGAGCGCGCCTGCCGCCGCGAAAAAAGCGGGGTTGATCGACGAGGTGGTCGCTGATCCGGTCGCGGCAGCCCGCGCCTGGGTGCTTGGCGCAAAGGATGCTGACTGCGTTAAGGAGTGGGA
>CAYWNJ010000287.1:0-3759 GCA_964459535.1 uncultured Rhodobacterales bacterium | reverse complement strand
CAGTATTCTAAGGAGGGGCGGATGTCTCGTATTGGTAAAAAACCGGTCGACCTGCCCAGCGGCGTGTCCGCGACAGTCTCGGGTCAGTCGATCGAAGTGAAAGGGCCCAAGGGGACCCGCAGCTTCACCGCGACGGATGATGTCAGCCTTGTGGTTGAGGACAATGCCGTCACCGTCACGCCCCGTGGCAAGTCCAAGCGGGCACGCCAGCAATGGGGTATGTCCCGCACCCAGGTGCAAAACTGCGTCACGGGCGTCACCACTGGCTTTAAGAAAGAGCTTGAGATCCAAGGCGTTGGCTACCGGGCACAGATGCAGGGCGATACGCTCAAGCTCAATCTGGGTCTTAGCCATGACGTGGACTATGTCGCGCCCGATGGGGTGACGATCACTGCGCCGAAACAGACCGAGGTTGTTGTCGAGGGCATTGACCAGCAGCTTGTGGGTCAGGTCGCCGCAAATATTCGCGAATGGCGCAAGCCCGAGCCTTACAAGGGCAAGGGCATTCGCTATAAGGGCGAGTTTATCTTCCGCAAGGAAGGCAAGAAGAAGTAAGGACGAAAAGAGATGGCAAACAGCAAACGGGAATTGTTCCTCAAGCGCCGCCTGCGCGTCCGGAACAAACTACGCAAGGTCAATGCGGGTCGCATGCGTCTCAGCGTGCATCGCAGCAACAAGAATATCAGCGTTCAGCTCATTGATGATGTCGCAGGCAAAACCATTGCCGCCGCGTCCTCGCTTGAGAAGGATTTGGGTGTTCTGGGCAAAAACAACATCGACGCCGCGGCGAAGGTTGGGGCGGCGATTGCCGAACGCGCCAAGAAGGCCGGGGTTGAAGAGGCCTATTTCGACCGGGGTGGCTTTCTCTATCACGGGAAGGTCAAAGCGCTCGCCGACGCTGCGCGCGAAGGGGGCTTGAAGCTCTAAGCGCCAGACGCGTTTGGAAGGGCACGATGTAGGATAGGCGTGGGTGCGTCTATTCTCGATGATCCGGGGGCAGGCTGTCCACCGCGATTGAAGAAAAATCGGCGCAGCGCGCCACGGATTAAAAAAGGATGCCACATGGCAGAACGTGAAAACCGCCGAGGCAATCGCCGCGACCGCGATGACCAGGCCCCAGAATTTGCCGACCGTTTGGTTGCGATCAACCGCGTCTCTAAGACCGTTAAAGGCGGTAAGCGTTTTGGCTTTGCCGCGCTCGTCGTTGTAGGCGATCAGAAAGGCCGCGTTGGCTTTGGTAAAGGCAAAGCCAAGGAAGTGCCTGAGGCCATTCGCAAAGCGACCGCGCAAGCCAAGCGTCAAAAGATCCGCGTTCAGTTGCGCGAAGGCCGTCCGCTGCACCATGATATGGAAGGGCGTTGGGGCGCGGGCAAAGTCGTGATGCGCACCGCGCCAGAGGGAACCGGTATCATCGCCGGGGGACCGATGCGCGCTGTCTTTGAGATGCTGGGGATTAAAGACGTTGTGTCTAAGTCCATCGGCTCGCAAAACCCATATAACATGATCCGCGCAACCATTGACGGGTTGAAGAAAGAGCAATCGCCACGTGCTGTTGCGCAGCGCCGGGGCAAGAAAGTTTCTGACATCCTGCCAAAACGCGTCGTCGAAGCACCTGCTGCCGACGCAGCCCCTCAGGAGGCGTAACCCATGGCCAAGACTATCGTTGTAAAACAGATCGGCTCTCCGATCCGTCGTCCTGAGAAACAGCGCCAGACATTGATCGGCTTGGGCTTGAACAAGATGCATAGAACGCGTGAGCTTGAAGATACGCCGTCCGTGCGTGGCATGGTCCGGAAGATCCCGCATCTTGTTGAGATTATTGAGGAAAAGGGCTAAGCTCTTTTCCCGAATAGCTGCGTATTATCCAAGCTGATGCGAAGCTCGGCTTGGATAAGGGACAGCTAAATTTACGATGCCCGTCTGCGATCTCAATCTTTAATCCGATCATCAGATGCCTCTCGGTTAATTCCGCCGAACCTTTGAGAAATGGGATTCACAAGCTTTACTCGATCCCGCTAAGGACGCGCGCTCAACCCGAGTAGATTGCACAAGATTTGACCATCGCAACGGAGGCTGCACAGACGCACAAAGCTTTGCGCATCCAAGAAGCTTGGCCTTGGCGCTGCGTAACGATATATCAATATATCAAGTGCAAAGGAGCGCCCTATGTCCCGCCCTGTGATTGGAATTATAAGTAACCCGCATGTGGTCAGCGATCAGTACCTGGTTCATGGGGCTGGTCAGATCAACACCGGTGCCGTTGCGCAAGTCTCAGACGCGATCCCGCTGATTATTCCAGCGGATCCAGCGCTTTGCTCTGTGAATGATCTTATGGCGGCCTGTGATGGGTTTGTCTTCACCGGCGGGCGCCCCAATGTCCATCCGGAGGAGTATGGAGAGACCGCGACGGAAGCCCATGGCGATTTTGACAGGGCACGGGACGCGCTCACGCTTCCGCTCATCCGCGCATGCATCGAAACCGGCCTGCCGTTTTTGGGTATCTGCCGCGGCTTTCAAGAAGTGAATGTGGCAATGCAGGGCTCGCTCTATCCCGAAATTCGTGACTTGCCGGGACGGGACAACCACCGGATGCCGCCGGATGGGACGCTAGAAGAGAAATTCGCTCTGCGCCATCGCGTTTCGTTTACCGAAGGGGGCGTGTTTCATCGCCTGATGGGGCAGCGCGAGGTGATGACCAACACTTTGCATGGCCAAGGGATTAAGGAGCCCGGACAACGCATTGTCATTGATGGCTATGCGCCGGATGGAACGCCAGAGGCTCTTTATATAGAGGGCGCGCCTGGCTTTACCTTGTCTGTGCAATGGCACCCCGAATGGAACGCGGCGCAAGATCCGGTATCACGCCCGCTATTTGAAGGCCTTGGCGCAGCAGCGCGCGATTGGGCTGCAGGTCAGCGCCCCAAAGCGCTACGCTCTGCGTAGCATACGTTTTGCAGGCAGGTATTGGGATCAACGCTGCGCGAGACCGTTTTCTATGACAACCACCCCTCCCTTTCATTGGCACAGATCCGGCCGCAACCGGGCAAGCGCTTTGGTGATTTTAGGGATTTGGTTGAGCGTCGGCGCTGCTTACCTGCTGCTGGAGGCGTCAATATGGATTGTCATAGTCTTTCTGCTTTTCACTCTGCCTGCCCTTTATGACTTTGTGACGGATCGCCGCTCTGCGATGCATGTCACCAAGGACGGGCTCGCCTGGCATTCGGGCCCGCGTCAAGACAGGCTAAGTTGGGCTGAGGTTGAGTATGTGCGTCTTGACACGCGCCTGGACTTATCTGTGCGCACTTCTGTCATACTGCCGTCGGGGCGTCGTCTGCGCCTCCCGATTGATGTCACACCGCCCGTAGATCTGTTTGAAGCAGCGCTAAAAGCGCATGGTGTGCGGGTTGAGCGACACCACTTTAGCTTGCTTGGTTAATGGCCTTGACGCCTGACCCCGCGCGTTTTCCCCCGCCCAATCTACCGGATCAACCGACAAATAAAAACGCCGCTAACAGACTTCAGATGGCGTACTGCAAAGAAAAGAGAGGCGGCTATAGCGTTTCGGTTTGAACCTGAGACACCATTGGCCTTGAGCGGACATTGCCGCAATGCACCTCGCCCGGAGTCAAGGCCGCAGGCCGCCGGGCGAAAGCCAGACCGCCCCCCGGGCTGGCTTTTGGGTTAAGCTTGGTGCTTCGCTCGGCTGTCGCGCCATGGTTGCTGACATAAATCGCGCAGAACTTAGGTGGCAATCGCCAT
>CAYWNJ010000286.1:0-3764 GCA_964459535.1 uncultured Rhodobacterales bacterium | reverse complement strand
GATTTACCTCGGACTTTGCGCGCTGGAAGAGCTGGACGCAGGTCACCGCGCGGTTGGAACGTTGATGACAACGGCAACGCTCGCCTTGGGTGTCGCGGCGGTGCATACGGCGGCTATGGTCGGCTCGGGCGGGGCGCTGGCCTTTGTCGTGCATCGATGGCTGGGCTTGCAGTTTCTGCAAAAGGGTTGGTTTGATCTTGAGCTGGTCTGGGCGCTCAGCTTGATCATCGTGGGTGCGATCGGGCTCTGGACAGCGCTTTGATGGGGCCTATGTCCGGCGTTATGATAGATATTCTGAACATTTGTGCGGCCCTGTTGACCATTGGCTTTGGTCTTTTCGGGTTTGTCGCGCCGCGCTTTACGGCGGGGGCGCTGGATCTTGCGACAACAACCAGCACGATGGGGCTAAGCGAGATGCGGGCCTCGGTTGGTGGCCTCTTTGTCGTTGCGGGTGCGGCGGCGCTTTGGTTGGACGCGCCCCTCGCCTATGCGATGATTGGCTTTGCCTTTGCTGGGGCGGCGCTGGGGCGTTTGGTGTCGATTGTCTTTGACGCACCGCCATTGCGCAAAGTCGCTTTGTTCGGCGGGATAGAAGCGGCGCTGGCCGTCTGGTTTCTTGCTGGCAATTGGGCGTCGGTTTGAGGCGCCGCCCGATTGCCTAAAATACCCGGCTTAAACCAAAGGGCTTTTGCCCCGAACATATCTCCCGCGCAACAGGCACTGCCCAGCCAAGTTGTTCCGCCCCCGCTTTGCTCAAGCCGACCGAGGGTGGCGCGGGACGCGCCGCCCGTGGGGGCGGTCGGCGCGTTGCCATCCTGCGGATGGCTGGGGGCTGAGCGGATATAAGATCAAAATTCAGTCGTCAGGCTATATCCGAACCACCGTCGGATACTTTAGCTAAAGCTTTGTCATGGGGCTCGGCGGTGTGATCTGGCGACGGCGGAGCTGAGCCTCGCGCCAAGTGATAAACGTGACCGCGCTGAGGATCAGAACCCCACCGATAATCACCCAAATGTCCACAGGCTCCGCAAAGACCAACACACCGAGCAACGTCGCCCAGACAAGCTGAAGGAACGTAATGGGCTGCGTGACCGTAACCGGCGCCATCGCGAAGGCCAGCGTCATGGTATAGTGCCCGGCGGTTGCAAAACACGCGACCAGAAAGAGCAGCCCGATATCCGTAAGGCTGGGTGTGACCCAGACGGCAAAGGCAAAAGGTGCAAGCGTTATTGTCACGAATATCGACAGCATCGCGACGACCATCGAGGCGGGTAGCTCATCCGCCATGATCTTAGCGGTCAGGTAGCTTGCCGCGAAAACGACAGCGGCCAGCAGCATCGCCCAATGCCCTGGCGCGACCTCGCGAAAGCCAGGGCGCAGGATAATCGCCGTACCAATCAGCGCGACCAGCACCGCGGCGATGCGGCGCGCGGCTAGGCGCTCGCCCAAAAAGATCGCCGCGCCAACGCTGACATAGACTGGCGCGAGGTAGTTCATGGCTGTCACCTCGGCGATGGGAATGCGTGTCATTGCGAAAAACCAAAGCAAAACACCAATGCCGTGGCACAGACCTCGGGTCGAGAACAGGACCCATTGCCGACGCGTCGGGCGCGCCCGCAGCAGGCTTGAGGCAAAGGGCAGCAAGAAAACAAGGCCAAGCACATAGCGCAGAAAGGCGGCTTGGGCGGGGGGCACACTTTGCCCCATGTATTTGACAAGTGCGGTCACGGCGACAAAGCAAACACCTGTAACCAGCATCCAGAAAATGCCGTGCATCGGGTTGGAATGGATGCTGCTCATGCCCCTATGAACACCAAGCGCGCTACCGGGTGCAAGGTCTCTTCAGTTTTGTGTGATCAACGGCCCAGACCCGCTTGGCATTGACGCGGCGCGTGCCCATATATCGGCCAAGCGACCCGTTCAAAGAAGGAAAAGAAAAATGCTGGGCGATACTCAATCTGTAAATTTAAGTGAGCGTGATTTGGAAGTGATTGAGGCGGCCTTATCCACGCAAGAAAAGATCCTGTCGGTGCAAAGCCGGGCCGGAACGCGTGCGGTGGAGACAAATCTAAACCATCTCAAAGGGCTTTTGTCACGGATCAAGGCCCAGACCCGACGTTCTTCGGGTCCGTCTCTATGGATACGACTGATCCGAGCCCGCCCCTGCTGGCGCTGCCAGATGGGCTGAGCCTTCACCCGAGTGTTTTTCAAGCGGAGCTGATTTGATTGCGACACGCACCAGTCACGTCACAAAGCTTATCTATGTCGGCAAACCGAGCCTGATCGACATCGCCGTCAGTGAAACTTCGAACGTACTTGCAAGACCAGAAACCGTGGTGTTTCCAGCTTCCATCTCTGCTTCAATCAAATCCATGGGCATCAGGAGCTCTGCTGCAAACTTGTTGGCCTCTACCTCTTGCCGGTTGCTCATATTTTCAGAGCGAAGAAGATAGTTATCTTCATTGCGTTCGCCAACTTGGTCCTTGTGCAGAACAAAGTGTCCTAGTTCATGAGCTGCCGTAAATCTTTGCCGGTAGGGAGGTTCATCAGCGTCTACAAAAATTACAAAGCCAGATTCAGATCCATAAGATGTGTCGCGGAGTAGGATCCCCGAGACCTTTTTGGCCAATTTAGCCGAGAAAACATTAACGCCCAGGCGTTTTGCCGCTGTAAGAATATCAACAGGAGCCGTCCGTCTTACATCGTCTAAAACTGACTTTATCTCTGTTGGTATCATTGCTTCGTCTCTGGCGGTTTTGGAAATGGTGTAGGACCGCTCCCTGCTGGCTCTTCCGTGATGTTGGCTAGAATAGTCTTTTCTCCAACCCTCTCTTTAACCTCGCGGCGTACGTGATCTTCGAGAACATTTGTGAACATACTACTGTCAATATAGGCGTCGATTGTATCTTTTGCAATTTTTTCAGCGCGTTTACGGGCGGATATCGTAATAAATCCCCAGCCAAACAATGCGATGAGTGCAATGATTATCGCAAAGGCTCCAAGAACCCACATGGATAGATTTAGCAACGTATTGATCGAGACCAAAGCCCGATCAGCGATCTCCAACGCCTTGGTTTGTTCTGTTATGAGCGCTTCTTTTAACTCTTTAACTGTCGCCAAAACCTTTAGCTCCTAAATTATTTATCAATATTTTAGCGAGGCAAAGCTAATCCTCTCTAATCAAGCTGGGCCATCACCTCGTCAGAGGCTTCGAAATTGGTGGTGACGTTTTGAACGTCGTCATCCTCTTCGAGCGCATCAACCAACTTCATCAGTTTTTGCATCCCCTCAAGATCCATTTCCGTGGTGGTCGTGGGGCGCCAGACCAGTTTGGTGCTGTCGCTTTCGCCAAGCGCGGCCTCCAGCGCGTTTGAGACCTCGTTCAGTTCGGTATCTGCACACCAGATGATATGCCCCTCTTCCGAGCTTTCGACATCTTCGGCTCCAGCCTCAAGCGCAGCCATCATCAATGTGTCATCATCGCCCGCGCTGAGCGGATAGGTAACCTCGCCCTTACGCTCGAACATAAAGCCAACGCTGCCGGTCTCGCCCAGATTGCCGCCATTCTTTGAAAAGGTCGAGCGGATGGTCGAGGCGGTTCGATTGCGATTATCGGTCATCGCTTCAACGATCACCGCAACCCCGTTCGGACCATACCCCTCATAGCGGATTTCCTCGTAATCATCACCATCGCCCGCTTGCGATTTTTTGATCGCGCGTTCGATATTGTCCTTGGGCATGGACTGGCCCCGCGCCTCTTTGAC
>CAYWNJ010000285.1:0-3776 GCA_964459535.1 uncultured Rhodobacterales bacterium | reverse complement strand
ATTGGTTTGAACGCGTCGCACGTCTGCCTGTCGAAGTCGATGTCGCCTCGGAGTTTCGGTATCGCGAACCGCCCATTCCCGCAGGCACGCTTGCGATATTTGTCTCGCAGTCTGGGGAAACGGCCGATACGCTTGCCGCGTTGCGGTATATGACGGGAAAGGCGCAGCGGATTTTGTCCGTTGTCAATGTTCCAGAAAGTTCAATCGCGAGAGAGAGCGATCTTGCCCTGCCAATTTTTGCGGGCGTCGAGGTGGGCGTCGCCTCGACCAAAGCCTTTACCTGTCAGCTTACGGTGCTGCTGAGCCTTGTGCTAAAGGCCGCGCAAGACCGGGACCTGCTGAGCGGCACTGCGATGAGCGCCCACATCGCGGCCATGCGCAGCCTACCCGGCTTGGTGAATGCGACGCTGGCAAATGAAGCGGGCATAAAGAAGGTTGCCCGGCGTCTGGCCGAGGCACAAGACATTCTGTTTCTTGGTCGCGGCACGATGTACCCACTTGCTCTGGAGGGCGCTTTAAAATTAAAAGAAATCAGTTATATACACGCCGAAGCTTATGCATCAGGTGAGCTAAAGCATGGGCCGATTGCCCTTGTCGATAAACAGGTTCCAATCGTGGTCATGGCGCCCCGCGATAGCCTATTTGATAAGACGATCAGCAATATGCAAGAGGTCATTGCCCGCAAGGGACGCATCCTTCTGATCTCGGATACAGCGGGGTTGGCGGAGGCCGGAGGCGATGTCTGGCAGGCTATCGAAATGCCTGTTGCGTCTGAATTAACCGCGCCCATTCTCTACGCCCTCCCCGCTCAACTGCTGGCCTATCATACGGCTGTTGCAAAAGGGACGGACGTGGATCAGCCGCGCAACCTCGCCAAGTCAGTCACGGTAGAATAGGACCAAAGGCAGATCGTTTACTCAGATGCTTAGAAAGGGGCCAAATTGCGGGCAAGAACCGCCTCCAATGCCGCTTCGACACATTCAGGCCCCGCACCGGCTGCATTTGCATTCTCGCTTAAAAAACGCCGCCAAACACGCGCGCCAGGCCGCCCGGAGAATAGGCCAAGCATATGACGTGTCACCTGATGTAGCCGCCCTCCGGCGCTGAGATGTGCCTCGATGTAAGGCAGCATCGCGTATGCGACGGTTTCCCGCGAGCGCTCCTGCCCCGCGCTCCAAATCTGGCCATCAGCATCTGCCAAAATATCAAAAGGGTTATGATAAGCCGCCCGCCCGATCATCACACCATCCAAACCTGTCTCAAGCACGCCTTTCGCTTGGTCCAGCGAGGTGATGCCGCCATTGAGCGAGATATGCAGGCCCGGAAACATCTCCTTCATCTGAAACACAAGCGGATAGTCAAGCGGCGGGATCTGCCGGTTTTCCTTGGGAGACAGCCCCTTGAGCCAAGCTTTACGCGCATGAATGATCACCCGTTCACATCCCGCCGCAGCGATATGCGATAAAAAAGCTGGCAGCGCCTCTTGCGGATCTTGATCGTCAACGCCAATGCGGCACTTAACCGTCACCGGAAGGCCCACCGCCGCCTGCATCGCCGCCACGCACTCTGCCACGCGCGCGGGTTCTTTCATCAACACCGCACCAAACGTCCCGGATTGCACCCGATCCGAGGGGCATCCACAGTTGAGATTGATCTCATCATAGCCAGCCTCCTCCCCAAGCCGCGCCGCAGCAGCAAGCAAGGAAGGTTCAGAGCCGCCAAGTTGCAGCGCCACCGGATGCTCAGAGGGATCATATTGCAAAAGATGCAGCGCACCGCCTTTAACCAAAGCGGCGGCTGTCACCATTTCAGTATAGAGAAGTGCCTGGCTTGAAAGCTGGCGATGAAAGTATCTGCAGTGACGATCCGTCCAATCCATCATCGGTGCCACGGATAGTTTTTTCCCTATCATTTACAGCAACTTATGTTATAAATCAGACGGCTAAATGAACGATCCGTACAGTCACCCGTACACCAAATTTGACCATTTTGGACCGCTTTTCGGAACTGAGTGTACGGAAATTGTACGGATTTTGACTGTACGAGTGAGGATGAGATGGCAACCATTGTAGAGACCAAAGAAGGAAGTTGGAGAGCCGTAGTACGGCGCAAGGGCAGATATGCCTCAAAAACCTTCAGATTGAAAGGTCAGGCCCAAGAATGGGCACGTGAGACCGAACACGCAATTGATCAAGGCGGTGAGGTTTCAACACCGACCGCGTCTAAGCTGAAAACCTTTGCCCATTTGATTGACATGCACGTCAATGACCTGCGGGAAGTCGGCAAACCGATCAGGCGATCCAAGCAAGCGGTCTTGGATGCGTTGAAACGTGACTTGGGCAAAATACCCCTGCGCAGTCTCGACCGCTCTAGCTTGATTGCCTATGGCAAGAAACGCGCCAACCCGGCGTTTGGCACCGCCAGACCGAGAACGAGCCGAAAGGATGGTTTGTACTTCGCCCCATAATTCTTGCGAAATGATTTCGTTTTCGAGATGGGTTTGGTCACGCAAAATTCGCGAAACAGATTGTCCGGTGAACAGGGCATCGTTTTCGGTGCGATGGCCCTCTGCGTTTAGGTGTTCTGCCACCGTCTTGAAACGGCGCGAGATCAGAAACTGGTCGAAGACTTCTTTGACTATGTATCGTTTCATCTTACACCTTCACCAAGAAAACCCGGAGGCCTTAAGGGCATCACACACCCCAACACCCATCTGCCCCTCCTTATACCTCAGATCGACCTTGGACCCTTTCTTACGGCTCTTGTAGCGCGACATCTTCTTGTAGTCTCGTCTGGCTCTTTGAGAGCCTTTGCGGATGATTTCAGTCAGCACCTGCCTGACCTTTTTACCGCGTCCAAATCCAATGCGCCCTACAGACCGCACCAGCACCTTATATGCCTTTGGGTCTTGTCGGCGGAGTTCTTCAAGGAAAACCGAAGCCAGACATTCACGATAGGCCTTTTTGAAAGAACTGCGGTGGCCACGGGCCAGTGGCAAGGACACAATATAGGTTCGCGCGGTTGTCCAAAGTTTGCGCCAGCCGACCGTTGGCTCTTGCCGGATTTCAATGCGCGGCACCTGCCCCCAATCCAGTCCAAGCTTCGCCATGTTCTGGCATAGTGTTTCGTATTCTCGAGACAGGGCGACCGAGCTGATTTTCCAGACGGACAAGCGCGGGCGCGGGGCCTACGGCAAAACAACTGTGTTCGGGATCTTCGAACGGGACGGCCAGGTCTACACCGAGATCGTAGCAGACTGCTCAAAGGCAACGCTGCAAGGGATTACGGGCGCTACGGGTATCGGATGGTGACCGGCCTGCTCAACAATGCGGGCTGGTGTGTGAACCACAAGCGGGTTGAGCGCATTTGGCGGCGCGAAGGGCTGAAAGTTCCACAGAAGCAAAAGAAGAAAGGACGGCTCTGGCTAAACGATGGCTCCTGCGTGCGTCTGCGACCGGAGCGTCCGAACCATGTCTGGTCGTACGACTTCGTCCAGGATCGTACCGCTGACGGGCGGGTCTATCGGACGCTGAACATCATCGATGAATATACGAGGGAGGCGCTGACGCCCGACAACTGTGCCCTCTCTTCGCAGATAGGCCGCGATCTGGCGACTGCCGAAGAACGGATATTTGGTGAAGACCCGATCAATCTCTTTCATCAGGGCCAGCGTATCCGCACAGGTCCCAACCGGCGTATAGTAGAACGCTGATCGCGACAGCTGCACCAGTTTGCATTGCTGGCTGATGCTCAGATCAGGGTGATCGCGGTTGATC
>CAYWNJ010000284.1:0-3796 GCA_964459535.1 uncultured Rhodobacterales bacterium | reverse complement strand
CAACTTCTTCAAGGCTGCAGGATATGAAACCGATTGAACAGGACACGCTCTAAGTTCGTCAACGACATGGTTCGACTGAAACGGGAAACCGGCGCGCTGGAACCCAAACCTCAGGGTCGTCGTGGTCATGGCAAACTTGCGGGCGTCCATGATTAACAGTGGCATTAAGTGCGTTTTCGCTGATGATGCTTTTGATATAGGCATGGCGGTCTTGGAAAAGACTTCACTTGCGAAAGAGTTAACCTTCAAGGAGAACGAAAATGGCTACCGGGGGCGGATCTAAGTCCTGCATCCGCCGCCAACAGACAGCAGGAATACACAGCCTTAACCGAAAAAACACCGCTGGCTGCCAGCCGACAGACCGTAGTTGTGGTCTTCTTGTCCCCGATTTTTGGAAAGGATAAGGTCAGTGTGATCAAGCCCGGCCGTCTGAACACAGGCGGCATGAACCAGAGGCGCTCCGCCACGCAGTTAAAGGTCAACAATGATCTCGCGGGCTGCTGCTTGCGCCTCGACCTCTGGGGGATTTTCGGCAAACTGGGCGAGAATAGGTTGAAATATGTCCTTCAAATTCGATCATGCTCACCACTATTTCCGGATGGGTCAGGGTGCTCATTTCTTTGGCAATCGGCTCAGAAGCCTAGACTTCGCTGCCAAACCTGACCGGCCTCCACTTCGGCCTGTTCCCAAACCTTTTGCAGGAATTTTTCGGAATCGTCCACTTCGTGCAGGCGCCCACGATCGATTTCTAGATAGCGGTTCGGGACCGAGCGAAGCATGCGTCGATCATGTGTGACGAAGATGCACGTCCGTTCGTCAGTGGCGAGGATTTCTTCGAGTGCCTCTTGGCCGCGGATGTCCAAATGGTTCGTGGGTTCGTCGAGGACAAAGAAGTTTGCATTTTCGGCGCGTAGCATCAAGAGGCAAAGCCTTGCTTGCTCGCCCCGGCTCAGCTCGTGGATCTTCTTGGTCTGTTCGTTGACCGGTGTGCCGATCTGCGCCAGCCGCCGTGTGGATTGCGTACGGTCAAACCCCAAGTCTTCCTGAAAAAAATCTATCAACCTACGATCGCCGGGAAGCTGCGCAAGGTGCTGATCAAGATAACCTACGCGGACTTGAGGGTTGAAGACCAAGCGCGTGTCAACGCCCGGCTCATAGGCGGTTTCTTCGTCGGCATATGCCTGCATGATCTGGTGAATGAATACGGATTTGCCGCTGCCGTTCAGCCCCAGAATGGCGATCCGGTCACCGCGTTCGACGACCAGCCGCTCGATGTGAAAAAGCATGCGGCCATCAGGCGCCACGACATCCTGGTTTTCGATGCGAAGTGTGCTGTGCGACCGGATCGTGGAGTCTCCCAGAGCGATATCGCGGCGTCGCGGGCTGTAGGCCGACCGCTGATGTTTCCGACGTTGGTGGGCTCTAGATTGCGCGCCTTTCGCCCGCTTGGCCATCGCCGGATTGATGCCCTTGGTGTTCGACCAAATCAGCAGCCGCTTTGCTGACGCCTCCAGACTGCGGATCGCTTTTTCGTCTTTTTCTCTGTCTTTGTGCGCGCGCGCGTCGGCTTGCAGCAATTCGGCCCGTGCCGCGGAAAATGATGTGGCAAAATCGTATAGCCCATCCTCACGAATAATGAGGGTGCGGTCACAGCAATTGTCCATCAATTCGCGGTCATGTGAGATCATCAAAAAGGGACACGAAACGCTTTCTGTAAGCCACCGTTCAAGCCGAAAAATCTTGCCCAGGTCCAAGTGATTAGTCGGCTCATCGAGGATCAGAAAATCGATGTCGTTCATTGTGGCACGCAAGAGCAGAACAAGGCGTTGCCACCCGCCCGAGAGGTTTGCGGGGCGACTGTCTTTGAAACCTTCGGCCACGCCCAACGACTCCAACGCGACGTCGACTTTCCACTCTGAATATTCGCGCTCGTTGCTGGGCAGCGCATCCAGCAGCACCTGGCCAACCGGTGTTTCCAGTAGATCGACTGGAAAGGTCTGTGGCATGTAGCCGATCTCGAGCCCGCGCGCACGCAACACCTTGCCGGAATCTAGTTTCAATGCACCCGTCAAGACCTGCGCGAGGCACGATTTTCCGGACCCATTTTCGCCGGCCAAGGCGATCCGGTCATGTTTTGAGACTTGCAGACTAACACTCGAAAAGATGCGCTTGTGCCCAAACGATAGGGATCCGTTCTCGATGGCGATCAGGCTCATGACTTTGTCCGTTGCTGGGATTGCTGGGATTGCTGGGATTGCTGGCAATTTGCCCGAAACCCCACAAGAATGGAAGCTGCAAGTGCGAAACCGTGGCGCGATCTCAACTCTTAAGTGTCAAAGCAGTTGCCTCGCGAGTCTGGATGGTTAAACTTCGAATCAGTGCGCTTGTCACAACGATTTTTGAGGTAGACTGAATGACTGCGGGGTTTGAAATGCAAGTTTTTCTAGGAGGACCTATACAGGCGTTGACCGATGATCCGGTTCTATTGGCCAATACGAAATCGGTATTGCTGCAGGCGATTAAGCATTTCCAGGCCAATGGCATCGAGGTTTTCAGCGCGCACTTGGTCGAAGAGTTCGGCGGTAAAACGCATGAATGGACGCCCATGGCCGTCACGCAGCGCGATATCATGTGGATGCGGACCTGCGACGTGTTCATTGCTTTACTTCCACGGGATTCGGACGGCAGGCTTGCGCGGACGGACGGCACCCATATCGAGCTGGGCTGGGCCTCGGCTTTAAACAAGCCAATCATTCTGGTGATGGACCCAGAGGTGGAAGAGGAGTCCAGCCACCTTGTTAAGGGTCTGAGTTCCGTGGCGCGTGTCACTAGGGTGAGTTTCCAGACCTTGCATGATGATCCAGAGCGCTTGCTGTCATTGGCGTACGAGCTGCAGAGGCGACGCAAGGAGGAAGCCTGATGGATATGAAGGAGGATTCGTTGCGCATAGCCGTCTGCGCTGAAGCCTTCGGATTTGGCCCGGCGAGCAAGGCCGCAGCGATCTTATCGCGTCTTTCACAAGACCGGCCCATAGAGACGGTTACGCTCACCTGCTCGATCTCCCAGGAATTCCTGATCCGCGAAGGCCACGAGTACGGCGCACATATTGATATCCGCGCTCAAGGCCCCGAAACGGTTGCGCCACTTCTGGATCAGATTGATCTTGCTTTGCTGGTGCTCGCCCCCGAGTGGATGCCGGTATTTTCCGGACGTGTCCCGGTTGTCTATGTAGACAGCCTCGGCTTCATGTGGCCAAAGTCCTATTACGATACCCATCCACTACTGCGAGAGGTAGAGGCCTATGTCGTGCAGGATGTTTTTCGTGCAGCGGACCGCGTGTCACGCAACGGCGTTCGCAATGTTAAAGCAGTTGGCGCGTTGACGCCATCGCCGCCGGATCGGCCTCGGACGGGTTCACCGGTTATTCACCTCGGCGGGGGGGTAAATATCTTCTCCATTGAAGATGGACCGTTTTATGCCGAGTTCGCCGCGCGCTTGCTTGACGGGCTAGTGCCGGCGAGCACGTGCATCCTTACCAGCCGCGCGGTGCGCGATGCCCGTCCGAAAACAATGGGCTTGCAGACCGAGACCTTGTCGCATAGCGAAACGATGTGTCGGTTCGCCGGGGCCACGTTGGTATTCACTTCGCCGGGTATGACTGCGCTGCTGGAGCTCACATCTATGGCAGCACCTGTGATCCCCTTACCGCCACAGAATCTGAGCCAAGCGACTATTGTCCGGGAATTGGCAGCGATCAATGACACAGCCCCGATTTGGCGCTTTCTCGCCAACACCT
>CAYWNJ010000283.1:0-3816 GCA_964459535.1 uncultured Rhodobacterales bacterium | reverse complement strand
CCATTATTTTCAATGGGTTAGAAAAGTGGCTGCTCATTGGGGTATCACCTCAGGTATCAGTTTCTTGTTCTGGTCTCGTTCTGTTCGTCGTTACTTGCGCTTTGCTGCCGCTTGGCGCGCGCGCATGATTTGTCTCGCCTCCCCTGCATATTTGATGATCATCGCTTTGGATGTGTGGCCGCTGTAGCTGGCGATTTCGTCGTCAGTGCAGCCTGCCCAGGCCAGTTCCATCACGCCGCGATAGCGCAGCGCGTGTTGATCGTAGGCCATCAGACCCAAGCGCTTGCGCTCGCGAACCATGACGCGGGCCATGGCGTGATAGTCCATCGCAGAGCCATCAGTACGGGTTAGGATGTGGCGCGACGGGTGTGGCGCGAATCCGAGATTCGCTTTTGCACGATCCAGCGCAAACTTGAGCGCCTTGGTGCAGGGAAGTTGCAGCGGCTTGTCCGTCTTGTTCTGGCGCAGCTTGAGGGTTTCCCCGTCATAGTCACCCCATTGGAAGTCCACCCAATCGCCGGGCCGCTGGACGCTGCCCACGCCGATCTCGAAGATCAGCAGCGGCAATGGCTCGCCTTCATCGCGCATTTTTTCCACCGCCCAATCTGCCCAAGGCAGGTGCGGTTTCTGACGCGCCTTGGGAACCTTGAGCGGTTCAATGTCGATTGCCGGATTGTCTTTGCGCCACCGTTTGCGGATCGCCAGCTTGGACAACATGCTAATCGCGGTCGGGATGTAGTTGGCAAACCGGACGCGGTGACGGTTCTTTTCCATTGCGTCGTAAATGTCCGCTTGCGTGAGGCGCGCAACGTCCTGGTGGCCGATCTTGTCCTTGAGGTATTCAAAGACCGGCTCAAGGTCTTTACGGTAGCGGGGTGAGAAGTTCGCCCATTTGTCCGTCTCGCGCATGGCGTCGATCAGAGCGCCCCATGACGTTTTCGCAGCAGCTTTCTTGCCGCTGACGATCTCCCAATACTGGCGGTCAAATTCGGCGGTGCCTTCCTTGGCCTTGATCCGGCCCAGGTAGATCATCTTGCCGTTGACGTATTTGCGGACATACCAGCGGCCTGCCGGGTGCTGCCAAAGGAGTTTTTTGCGGCTCACCATTTTATAGGTCCGCCTTCGGCTGCATCACCCCGCGCGATGGATTGCAGTTGCTCCACGTCCCAACGCTCAAAATCGCCAATCTTGGTTGGCCTGGGCAACACCCCGTCATCGACCAATCCGCGAAACTCAGCAGGCTTCATGTCCAGCAGAGCCGCCGCGTTCCGGTCGTTGGCAAAAAGGGGTGCATGGCGGCTCATTAGATAGCAGTCGCTTCGCCGATTGTATCCGCAAGCAATTGTCCAACATCACATGCAAATTCATCGCAGTCGATCACTCGAAAAACGTATCGTTTGAACTCCGAACCCTGCGATCCGCTTTGCAAGCTCGTCGCTGCTTCCGCGATATCATTCGTGACGACGTACTCTCCAATAGCTGTTACTAAAAGAAAACGCCCTTGCCCAACGAGGGTATCACCAGCGTAAGGATACCCGTTTAGCGAATAACCTGCACGATGCGCTATTATCGGAGCAATACGTCGAGCGATACGAAATGCCTCTTTTAGGTCGTCAAGAGCTTGGTAACGTAGACGGTTCATTACTCCGCTCTCGAAAACATCAAAAAGAGAGTACATCTTGCGATCATTTACTGCGACTCCCAGCCCTAAATCTAAACCACGACGCCGCCAGTCTCGTAGGTTTTCTGTGGTTACACCAAGCTTGTCAGCAAACTCGCGGGACGTGAATTTAGGTTCAAAGATATTCATATACACACTCCGGGCAAGGATCTCACGCTCTCTATTATCGTGAGATCCTTGCCCGGTCAAGTCTCTTATGCCGCTTTATTCGCCCGCCATTCCTTGAAATTACGTCAAGTGAAGATTTTTTGTTAGGCCCGATAGACGATGTGCATCGGACTAAACTGCCGGGCGATGTCAGTTGCCCGGTGCGTCCCGTCCTCGATGATCTTAAGCCCATTCAACCCTTGGTTGGTAAGCCAACAGATCGCATCTTCCATATGGGCGCTATCGTCCAGCGCTCCATGAATCGCCAGCTGATGGATAATCTCAAGCACCGCGCGGGCTGCATACTGAGGCTCGGACGTTTCGCGCATATCCTTGAGTGCACGGTTGACCTCTGCCAGCGCCTCAAGCGGGTCTTTTGGCAAGCTGGCTTCGTAAGCCTCTTGCCGCTGGCGCAGTTCGGCCACCTTGGCAACGTGGTCGTCATGGACCTTTTTGCAGGCCATGCCCTCGCCCTTCACTTGGCGGTTCTCCCAATCCTGAATTGGTGTGGGGGCTTCTGTCTTTTGGGTGTTCTCAGTCATTTGGTTTCTCGCGGTTATGGCTTTCTACGGCCTCGCCAGTGACGGACTGGCGCCGGGGGGTAGAAAACCTCCGATGAGAGAGGCGCGGGGTATTTCGCTTGCGCGTGTTGTATTAGCCGCCACCCCGACATAAATTGTCGGTTGTGACGCGCCGCCAAGCGCTCACGCTTTCGCTGCCATCCGCGCCAACGGATGAAACCTTAGTCAGGTGATGCAGCTATCATCGTCCGGGTTTTCTACGCCCAGGGACACAATGCCCTAACCGCATGGATTGGGCAAGCCCCTTTGGTAATTGTGCAAGTTCTTGTACCTTTTCCGAAGCCCGCCTTCTGCGCGGCAGAACCGTCAGTGCGTGACACAACCTCGTCACCGTGGTGACGAGGTTGCAAGTCTACGCGGCGTCCTTGCCCAGTTATCCAGGCACATTCAATCAAACTGCAAATTTGCAGTTTGAAAAGACACGGGCAGAAGCGGCTGGGAAGTCCCGAGTTTCTTGCCCTTTCTGAATTTCCGCAATATTTTGTGGATTTTTCGATGGCCGACCTCTCCGTTCTTCAAACTCATCAGCAATCGCTCTGGCAATGGCTACCCGTTCCGAGGCACTCGGCATCGTTCAGCCACTGTATCGACCACCAGCGCCTTGCACTCTTTGCTGAGGTCCACGCCAGCCGGGGGCCAGACCAGCAAGCCGCGCGATGGGCAACGCACCACTTTTATACCGTTGATACGGTTGTGCTGGATTATCAGGTTGACCTTGGCCACCATGCTTAGCCCCTTAATCGTGGTGTCTTTCGTGGGTGGATAGACGATCACACGGGGCTTAGTCATCGGCCCAGTCCACCAGCTTGAGCGCTTGGGCAGGATCAACGCCGGCCTCTTTTGCAGATGCGAGGGCTTGGACAATCGCGGTCGCAGCTCGCGCCCTACCACCCGCGTCGAAGGCTTGCAGGGGCCGCATAACGTCCAGTGTGATAGTCGATCCCAGCTTTTCGCTGGCCTCTTGTGCAATCAACCCGGCCACAGGTTGCAAACACCATTGGGCAAGGTGCCGTTGACACTCGCGCACCATCGGCCCGGTAGTGGCGATATTGCTTAGGCCGGGCAGAACACCATAGACCATTTCGATGGACGCCTTGGCCGACGCCAGCGTTTCCTTGGTCATGGCCTTGGACAGGTCAGGCCCCACGTCCGAGGGCTTGAGGTCTGTCTGAGGCGCGGGACCGCCCGCCGCCGTGACGTTGACCGATTCGCGCACCAGCACCTTGCCCCGGAACCCACGGAACCCACGGGCGAGGTCGCTCATGTCCTGGTCCGGGGCCTCAGGGAAGGGAATGACAGACGATCCCAGAGGCGCGTTGGTGTAGACCTCAGACAATGCCGTTTCAAGCGTTTGCAACAACCCAGCCGTCAATCGCGCCCGCCTGAGGGGCGATTGGCCCACGTAAG
>CAYWNJ010000282.1:0-3823 GCA_964459535.1 uncultured Rhodobacterales bacterium | reverse complement strand
CATCTGATTTTGATGCGGTCCGTCTTTTGCGCAAGCAGGGCATTGATCCCTTTGAACGCAACAGCATGCTAGAGCTGGTGGTTCCGAACAAAACGGGCAACGCCAACACCGCAGGCGCGGTGCAGCCACAATCTGGTAAGGTAGCGCTCCCTCAGACGGTCGCGCCACAGCGCGTACCTGCCACATCGCCGGATCTCAGCCCGGCAGAGCGGCGGAGCAAGGAAGTCGCCCAAATACAAAGAGATATCGGACGGCGGCGCCGTAAAAAGAGTCTGCTCCTACTCATACGGCTGGCGTTTTTTGTATTTCTACCCACTCTTTTCGCGGGATATTACTATTATGTGATGGCCACGAACATGTATGCGACCAATTCCGAATTCCTCATCATTACGAATGAAGGCGGCGGTGGCGGCGGTGCTGGTGGTCTTGGAGGATTGCTGCCAACTCAGTTTGCGACCTCGTCTGATGCGATCGCGGTCCAGGGCTATCTCCAATCCAAAGACGCAATGCTACGTTTGGATGAAGATTTGGACTTTATGAGTCATTTCAAGCAAGAACGCATTGATCCAATCCAACGTCTTGACCAAGATGCAACCATCGAAAAGGCGTATAAAACCTTCAAACAACGCGTGAAAATTGGCTATGATCCGACCGAAGGCGTCATTCGGATGGAAGTCGTCGCGGCAGACCCGCAGACGACGACCAATTTTTCGAACAAGCTGATCACTTATGCGGAAGAACGTGTCAATCAGCTCAGCCAACAAAAGCGCGAAGATCAAATGCGTGAGGCGCGCGAAGGCCTTGATCGCGCGCAGCAAGAGCGGCGTGCGGCCCAAGAGGCATTGGTTGAGTTGCAGCTTGAGGGCAATATTCTAGATCCAGAAAGCGTTATTGCCGCGCGGCAAACACGCATAAACGAGCTTGAATCTCAGATCACCCAAAAAGAGATTGAGCTTGAGAGCTTGCTGATCAATCAGCGCCCCAATCAAAGCCGTGTGGCGGCGGTCCGCCGAGATATCGAGATATATAAGGTCCAGCTCGAGCGTTTGAACGCGCAGATGACAGATGACAGCAAGGGCGAGAACTCGCTCGCCCGGCTTGCGGCGCGGCTTCAACTCGCGCGGGCGGATTTGGCCAGTCGGGATGCGATGCTTCAATCGTCGATTGAGCAGCTTGAGCAAGCGCGTATTGAGGCCAATAAGCAGGTCCGCTACCTCGTGATCAGCGTAAAACCTGTCGCGCCGGAGGAGGCCAGCTATCCTCGGGCCTTTGAGAATACGATCCTTGCGTTCCTCGTCTTTGCCGGTGTTTACCTGATGATGTCTCTAACAGCCTCCATTCTTCGCGAACAGGTAACAACCTAACATGATTGACGTGAATATTGGCAGGCTTTGCGTTGGAAATGCCCGCCCGCTGACCTTAATCGCGGGGCCTTGCGCACTGGAAACCACGGATCTTGCGCAAGAGATCGCGGGGCGTTTGAAAGAGGCCTGCGATGGTGTTGGCGCGCAGTTCATCTTCAAGGCCAGCTTCGACAAAGCAAACCGAACCTCGCTTTCCGGCGGGCGCGGTATGGGGATGGAGGCTGGCCTGGCAGCGCTTCAGTCGATCAAGAAGACGATAGGCGTTCCAGTCTTGACCGATGTACATACCGAGGCGCAATGCGGGATTGCGGCGGAGGTCGTGGACGTTCTCCAGATCCCAGCTTTTTTATGTCGTCAGACCGACATGCTCATTGCGGCGGGGCAAACCGGGGCGGCGGTGAATATCAAAAAGGGGCAGTTCCTGGCGCCGTGGGACATGCCAAATGTCGTCGCCAAGGTGGAGAGCACCGGGAATAAACGGATCTTGTTGACCGAGCGCGGCACCTCCTTTGGGTATAACACGCTTGTGACCGATATGCGCAGCTTGCCGCAGATGGCCGCAACCGGCTATCCAGTCGTTATGGATGCCACCCACTCGGTCCAGCAACCAGGCGGGCGTGGTGGCAGCACAGGCGGGCAGCGCGAGTTTGCTCCGGTTATGGCCCGCGCGGCGGTGGCGGTTGGCACGGCAGCGGTCTTTATTGAGACCCACCCGACCCCAGATACCGCCCCAAGCGACGGGCCAAACATGATTGAGCTGGACAAAATGGCCGACCTGATCGCGCTTCTGATGCGCTTGGATCGCCTTGCCAAAGAGGCGCCGCTCCAAACGTGAGTTTTGTAAGGACTTTATAGATGTCAAAACCTCAGCTTTCCGTTGATCAAAACACGTGGGCTTTCTTGCGCGACAGCATGATCGCGCCAACCGGCTTTCGCGAATATGATGCCCGCTGGCGCTATCCTGATGAGATTAACTTGCCGGGCGTTACCGCGCTGGGTCTGGGTCTCGGCACGCAAATGCATCTGCGAGGGATCGAACCCGTTATCGCGGTTGGGAATGACTATCGCGATTATTCCCTAAGCATCAAAAACGCGCTCATGCTCGGGCTGATGCAAGCAGGGATCGAGGTCAAGGATATCGGACCGGCGCTTAGCCCTATGGCTTATTTTAGTCAGTTCCACCTCGGTGCCCCAGCCGTGGCCATGGTGACAGCCTCGCATAACCCGAACGGTTGGACGGGTGTGAAGATGGGCTTTGAGCGCCCGCTCACCCACGGCCCCGAAGAAATGGCAGAGCTGCGCGATATTGTTCTGGAAGGGCGCGGCGAGCCCAGAGCAGGTGGCAGCTATACCTTTGTTGACGGGGTGCGCGAGGCGTATCTAG
The DNA here is from genome assembly GCA_964459535.1 of uncultured Rhodobacterales bacterium. Classification (GTDB taxonomy): domain Bacteria; phylum Pseudomonadota; class Alphaproteobacteria; order Rhodobacterales; family Rhodobacteraceae; genus JBCBCP01. The sequence goes on along the minus strand of CAYWNJ010000282.1, from coordinate 1,075 downwards.
ACGATCTAGTCGGCGATTTTCGCATGTCGCGGCCCCTCAAAGTCGTTTGCGCAACCGGAAATGGCACCGCCTCCGCTTTTGCGCCCGAGCTTTTCCGGCGTATTGGCGTGGAAGTTGTCGAAAGCCACAATCAACTTGATTACACCTTTCCAAATTACAACCCCAACCCCGAAGCGCTAGAGATGCTGCATGATATGGCAGCGACCGTTAAGACCTCTGGCGCGGATCTGGCCTTGGGCTTTGACGGCGATGGTGACCGTTGCGGCGTGGTCGATGACGAAGGTGAAGAGATCTTTGCCGATAAGGTCGGCGTGATCTTGGCCCGTGATTTGGCGAAACTGCACCCTGGTGCGACCTTCGTGGCGGATGTTAAATCGACCGGCCTTTTCGCCTCGGATCCAGAGCTGCAAGCCCATGGGATAAAGGCGGATTACTGGAAGACCGGACACAGCCATATGAAACGCCGCGTCAAACAGCTTGGCGCCTTGGCGGGTTTCGAAAAATCGGGGCATTACTTCTTGGCCGAGCCGATTGGGCGCGGTTATGATTGCGGCCTGCGGGTGGCGCTTGAGATCTGCAAACTGATGGACCGCAACCCGAACAGGTCCATGTCCGATCTGCGCAAAGCACTGCCAAAGACCTTCTCCAGCCCGACGATGTCGCCTTATGCCGCGGATACCGAGAAATACGATATCCTCGAACGGTTGGTTCAAAAGCTGGTTCAAAAACACCAAGCAGGTGCGCCTATCGCCGGGCGCAAAATTGCAGAGGTTGTGACGGTGAATGGCGCACGGGTCATCCTGGACAATGGCGGATGGGGCCTTGTGCGCGCGAGCTCGAATACGCCCAACCTCGTTGTTGTCTGCGAAAGCCCGGATAGCGAGGCTGAAATGCGCGCAATCTTCGCCGATATTGACGCTGTGATCCGAACCGAACCGAGTGTGGGTGCCTATGATCAGACGATTTAGAGCGTTTCGGTTTGAACCTGAGACATCATTGGCTTATTTTGTTGAAAAACTCGAGCTTGATCGAATAGTGAGGCGCTGATTCAATTCGCCCTGTAGGGAGGGATTGG
>CAYWNJ010000281.1:0-3828 GCA_964459535.1 uncultured Rhodobacterales bacterium | reverse complement strand
GCTTGGACAATATCCGCCGCTGGTCTTCGCGGGTGAAGCGCGCCGGTTAAAGGCGCACCTCGCCGCTGCGGGCCGTGGGGACGCCTTCCTCTTGCAAGGGGGCGACTGCGCCGAGAGCTTTGAGCAATTCAGCGCAGACGCGATTCGCGATACGTTTAAGGTCATGCTGCAAATGGCGATGGTCCTAACCTATGGCGCGAAAGTGCCGGTGATCAAAGTGGGCCGCATGGCGGGGCAATTTGCCAAACCGCGCAGCGCGCCAACCGAAGTGCAAAACGGGGTCGAGCTGCCATCCTATCGCGGGGATATCATCAATGAGCTTGCCTTCACGCCCGAGGCGCGTGTGCCGAACCCGCAAAAAATGTTGCAAGCCTACACCCAAGCGGCGGCGACGCTGAACTTGCTGCGCGCGTTTTCGACCGGCGGCTTTGCCGATATGCACCGCGTGCACAGCTGGACTTTGGGCTATACTGATGCCGACGAGATGCAGCGCTATGCTCAGATTGCCAATCGGATCCAAGACACAATCGACTTTATGGCAGCGGCTGGGATTGATTCCGAGACAACCCATGAATTCTCGAGTGTCGAGTTCTATACCAGCCATGAGGCGCTGTTGCTGGAATATGAAGAGGCGCTGACGCGTCTCGATTCAACCTCGGGCCAATGGTTGGCCGGGTCCGGGCATATGATCTGGATTGGGGATCGGACGCGCCAGCCCGATGGGGCTCATGTTGCGTTCGCCCGCGGTGTTCAGAACCCGCTGGGCCTTAAATGCGGGCCGTCGATGGAGGTATCGGATCTCAAACGATTGATGGCCACGCTTAACCCAGAAAATGAGCCAGGCCGGCTCACGCTGATCGCGCGCTTTGGCGCGGGTAAGGTGGGCGATCACTTGCCCAAGCTGATCAACGCGGTGCGCGAAGAAGGGGCCGAGGTTGTTTGGGTTTGCGATGCGATGCATGGCAATACGATCAAATCAACCAGCGGCTATAAAACCCGACCCTTCGAAAGCGTTCTGCGCGAGGTGCGCGAGTTCTTCTCGGTCCACAAAGCCGAGGGCACAATCCCAGGCGGCGTGCATTTTGAAATGACGGGGCAGGATGTGACCGAATGCACCGGTGGTGTGCGTGCGGTGAGCGACGAGGATCTCTCGGACCGATACCACACCGCGTGCGATCCGCGCCTCAATGCCTCTCAATCTTTGGAGTTGGCCTTTTTGGTGGCCGAAGAGCTTTCTGCGCGCCGCGCAACCCATACGCTAAGCAAAAGCGCTTAGATTGGTTGCCTAAAGGGGCTGGCCTTAAATCTACGGCATAGGGCGGCGCTGTGGATAGCGCCTCCCCATGGGTGTGGAGCGGCGCATCTGGGCGGTGTCCGTTACACAAGAGATGTGGCCTGACGTGTCCCGTTTTGACGGGGCTGCATGTGCAGCAAATGTCTTTTCAATGAAAATCCCGACTTGGGAACAACCGTTTGGCTTGTTCACGCGGATGCATAGCGCGCGCGGGATAGCGGGCGCGTTTGGGGGTGTCATCAGCGCGGGGGCCTTCGGTGGTCAAGGCCTCTGGCTCGGGGTGGCCAAGTTCGGTAAGTTTATAGGAAAGGTCCTGAATATCTTGCGCAATGAGGTGCATAACAATGCCTTCGCGTTGCAGATACCCGCTCACACGTAACAAGCGCCCGCCCATAACGACACGGCGAAAACGCTCATAAATTTTGGGCCAGACCACGACATTGCTAACGCCGGTCTCATCCTCCAATGTCAGGAAAATCACCCCCGAGGCCGTGCCGGGACGCTGACGGGTGATGACGAGGCCGCAAACGGATAAGTGTTTTTGCCTTGCCCTCAGCAATTGATCATGGGCTGTCAGGCCGGGCAATGTAGGGCGCAAGAGCGCTAAGGGGTGCGCCCGCAAACTCAGGCGCATGGAGACATAATCCTCAACCACTTCCTCACCAAGCGCCATTTTAGGCAGGTTGACCTGTGGCTCTCGGATCCCTTCACCATCCAATGGATCATCGAACAAAGGTAACGGCTTAGGCGCACGGAGCGCGCGCACCTGCCAGAGCGCCTCACGGCGCGAAAGACCCATCCCCGCAAACGCATCCGCCTCCGCGAGCTGCTCCAGCGCAGCGGGAAGCAGGCCCGCGCGCAGCCAAACGCTTTCGGGGTCGGCATAGCCGTTGCCGCGCGCGGATGAGATCCAGGCTGCATCCTCCTCTTTAAACCCTTTGATCTGACGAAACCCAAGCCGCAGGGCTAGGGTGCCATCCAGGCGGCGCTCCAGCGTGTTGTCCCAGGTGCTTTGGTTCACGCAGATCGGCCGCACCTCGACCCCATGGTCCCGTGCATCCCGCACCAGCTGCGCTGGGGCGTAAAAGCCCATAGGCTGTGCATTCAGCAAAGCGCAGGTGAAAACCGCCGGATGGTGCCGTTTGAGCCAGGCCGAGATATAGGCAATCATGGCAAAGGCCGCCGCATGACTTTCCGGAAAGCCGTAATCGGCAAACCCTTCGATCTGACCAAAGCAGCGCTCCGCAATCTCGGGGCTGTACCCGTTTGCCAGCATACCTGCGATGAACTTGTCGCGGTGCGCGCCGATGGTGCCCATACGCCGGAAAGACGCGAGCGAGCGGCGCAAATGATCGGCCTCTTCCGCTGTATAGCCCGCCCCAACGACGGCGATTTGCAGGGCTTGCTCTTGGAAAAGCGGCACGCCAAGGGTGCGTTTGGTTACCTCCTCTAGGGCGGGGCCAAAGGGCTCCGGTTTTTCCAAACCATTGCGCCGCCGGATATAGGGTTGCACCATATCGCCTTGAATGGGACCAGGGCGCACGATGGCGACCTCAATGACCAAATCATAGAACGTGCGGGGCTTCATCCGAGGCAGAAAGTTCATCTGCGCCCGGCTTTCGACCTGAAACACCCCCACGGCATCGGCAACGCAGAGCATATCATACGTCGCCTTATCCTCTTGTGGGACTGCGGCGATGGTCAGATTCTGCCCCTCATGTTGGCGCAGCAAGGCAAAGGCCTTTTGCACACATGTGAGCATTCCTAGCCCCAGCACATCGACCTTGAGGATACCAAGCGCGTCGATATCATCCTTATCCCATTCGATAACCGTGCGGTCCTCCATGGCCGCGTTCTCGATCGGCACGAGCTGGGCGAGCGGGCCCTCGGAGATCACGAAGCCACCGACGTGCTGCGACAGGTGCCGCGGGAAACCGAGGATCGCCTTCACGAGCACCACGAAGCGTTCGATGACGGGGCTGTGCGGATCGACGCCGGCGGCCGCGAAGCGCGCGATGATCTCCTCGCGCTTCTCCCACCAGGCCATGGAGCGGGCGAGGGTGTCCACGAGGCCCGCGTCCAGCCCCAGGGCCTTGCCGACGTCGCGGATCGCGCTCTTCGGGCGGTAGGTGATGAGCGTCGCCGCGAGCGCGGCACGATCACGACCGTAGCGGGTGTAGATGTACTGGATGACCTCCTCGCGTCGCTGGTGTTCGAAGTCGACGTCGATGTCCGGAGGTTCCCCCCGCTCCTTCGAGATGAAGCGCTCGAAGAGCAGGTTCATGCGCGCTGGATCCACCTCCGTCACGCCGAGGCAGTAGCAGACGGCAGAGTTCGCCGCGGAGCCGCGGCCCTGGCAGAGGATGCCGCGGCTCCGGGCGAAGGCGACGACATCGTGCACCGTGAGGAAGAAGTGCTCGTAGCGGAGCTCGCCGATGAGCTCCAGCTCACGCCGCAGCAGGGTTTCCACCGGCGCGGGAGTGCCTTCGGGCCAGCGGCGGCGGGCGCCGGCCCAGGTCAGCTGGCGCAGGTGT
>CAYWNJ010000280.1:0-3832 GCA_964459535.1 uncultured Rhodobacterales bacterium | reverse complement strand
GATTGACAATGCGCAACTCCGCGCTATCGGCGCTGACAGCGAGGGCAATCATCTCGATCCCTTGCCTCTGTAACTCAGGCGCAATCAGGTCGCGTAGCTGTATCGGCGCGCCCGCGCTTGCGGCCCAATCGGTTTGCCAAGCGCCGGGGTTAATGGCGCGCGTTGGGCGCACGATGACGGGGCGCGGGGCAGGTATCTCCAGCGGGGCAAGGGCCCGGCGCGGGTTAAACTGAAGCTGCGCGTTAAAGCCCAGCTCTGACCCATGCATCCAAAAGAAACCGAGGCGAAGCGCATTTGAGTACTGGTATTCAGCGCCGAAATTCAGGCGGGACCGGCGGGTAAATACACCGCGGCTGGTCTCAGGCAGGTATGCATCCGAGGAAAGCTCGGCCTTCAAACCAAAGCGATTGTTGACCTGCCATTCGACCCCGCCAAAGGGCGCCATGGGGCCACGAAACCACTGATCATAAGAGGGCGCGCCTCCGGTTGAGCCCGCATCAAAGGTCGGGCGGTCCGCGCCGAGAACCGAGCCAATGCTCCCCGAACTGCCCAGACGTCCCCAGCCCAGCCCCGCTGTCGCCTTCACCCGTCCCGGAAGGCTAAACGGTCTTTCAAATGTTTTTGTTGCAGCGACGAACTCGCCCGAGTTGATGCCCGTCCCAGCGAAATCCTGCAAGCCGATGGTCACCGACGGCCAAAACTCCGATTCGCGACGGAGGAGAAAGCGGGCATCAAAGCTGCGGTCGCGATAGGTGCTAAATCCGTCGGAGTTCCAGTCTTGGAAGCCAGAATATCTAAAGCTCGCCAAGATACGTGGCGAAAACTGATAACTCATGGACAAGCGTGTGATCCCACCAAAGCTCGCGACGGTCACAGCGCCCTGCCCATCAGGCATAACTTCTCCGCTGGGCATATCAATGACACCGGGCAAGCCATAAAAGCCTAAAGTTGGCGCAGGCTTGGGGACGTAGTTAAGGTTGGTGCCGGGCTGCTGCGCCGCTATCGGTGCCGCGAGCAATGCGTGCAAAGCAAATGTTGCTGCAAACAGAGTCAGAATACGCCGCATCAATGTCGTCTCTCCCCCAGAGCACATTTGTCTTTACATCACTGCAACGCGCCGGCTTCAAGCCAGTCTTTTCGCCGCATCAGTCTGCGAAGAGCTGCGCGTCCGCGTTTTAACCGATAACCGAGAGATGGCGCTGCAGCTGCTAAGTGCTCGATGGTGTCGGCGTGCGCACAGGACTTGCTTTGTCCTCAAGCTGATGCGGTTGATAATACCCTTCCACATAACTAGCAGCAACGGCGCGCGCAGCGTCTTCGTCACCGCTTGCCAAAGCCGCGCGCAAAGCGCGCAGCGCGCCTGCGATTTCTATCTCTGACAAGGGAGGCTCGTCGGCGGCAAAGATCTTTCTGTGCCCGGTCCCCAGTAAGTTCCCCGAAAGCGTCAACTCCTCGGTCATTTTTTCACCGGGCCTAAGCCCGATATACTGTATCTCAATATCGCCATCAGGGGTTTTACTGTCACGCACCGTATATCCGGCACTTTCGATCACCTGCCGCGCCAGTTGGTCAATCTGGACTGGTTTGCCCATATCCAGCACAAACACCTCTGACCCTTGTGCCATCGCACCCGCGCGCAGCACGAGATTGACCGCCTCTTGAACCGTCATAAAGTAGCGTGACACATCTGGATGCGTCACGGTGATCGGCCCACCGCGACGTATTTGCTCTTGAAACAAAGGGATAACAGAGCCGGACGAGCCCAGAACGTTTCCAAATCGAACCATCGCGAATACGGGCCAGCCGCCCTGGGGTACCCGGCTTGCCAAATCCTGCACGACCAATTCGGCCAGCCGCTTGGACGCCCCCATCACATTGGTTGGTCGAACAGCTTTGTCAGAAGATACAAGGATAAAGCGCTCAACCCCGGCAGCTGTGGCTTCTTGCGCGAGGGTCTGCGTGCCCAGAACATTGTTGGCCATACCGGCAAGGGGATTTAACTCGACCAGAGGGACATGCTTGTAAGCTGCCGCATGCAAAACAACTTGTATGTTATGATCCGACAAAACTTTACGGACCTGCCGTGCATCCGTTACCGAGCCAAGTATGGGCACAAGCTGAATCGCAGCGCCGCTATCCACAAGCAGTTGCTGCATTTCTTGTACAACTTTATAGAGTGCCAACTCGCTCAGCTCGAAAAGAACAAGCTTGGTCGGGTGACAGTCCAGAATTTGACGGCAGAGCTCGCTGCCGATTGACCCTCCTGCGCCGGTAATCAATACGGACTTACCCCGATAGCTTTCGATACCGTCCCAATTGGAATCCGCGATCTCATCCCGATTAAGAAAGCGTTGCGCGGCGACAGGAGCAAGCTTGTCCACCAGCGCCTCTTCCCCGATCAACTGCGCAAAAGAGGGCAGCGCCTGGACCTCAAGCCCCATCTTCTGTAGCCGCCGTGCAAGCTGCGCCTTCTTTGGTAGGCTAAGCGACGGCAAAGCGAGCAAAACCCGATCAATTTTTTTGTCAGCCGCCAGTGCAGCCAGACGAACCGGCGCGTAAACAGGTAACCGGGACACAACCAGGCCATGAAGTGCTTTGTTGTCATCGACAAAGGCAACAGGCTCGATTTGCTCATGCGAACGCAAAGCAGAGACGAGCTGGGTGCCGGTCGTGCCCGCGCCATATATCAACACCCGGCAACGATCCGGCGAGCGGCGGTAAATCGCTAGGACAATCTGCAACATGACTGCGCGAGAGATAATAGAAAACACACAAAACGATATGCCAAAAACAACATGAGTCGCGACCGTAACCGGGAGTTGTGCGATAAGCGTCAAGACAAATGAGGCCATCACTAGCGCGATTGAGAATGCCGCCGTCAACCCGACGGCACTATTCTCGTAATCATTTAGCTGAATATTCGAAACGCCCAGCCCAACCGACATGATCGCACCACTAATCAACAGATAGGGCAAGACGGGCAGGTAGAGCAGCATAAGATCCCACGCGCCGCCAGAGACTTGAAGATTAAATGCAAAGAGCAGTGCAAGCGGTATAAGCAGCGTATCGACGGCAATAATGATGTTTCGCTTGTGTGCGCGGCTTAGTGATTTAAGCAGTCTTAACAAATTCGAGCTTCCTTCAATGCGACCTTCCAGGGCTTTCTGCACGCGCTGGTAAGGTTAACGCCCTACTCTACCACTACGCGCATATAAAGACAAAAAGAGGATCAATATCACGCTAAAATTCTGTAAATTTCCTTCCAAATTTGGGAATATGTACATTTATTGTGCGGTGATGACAACGCCGAGTTCCATAATCTGTTGCAAGTGGGCTCTCTCCGCCGTGACGGGTAATGTTGGACGTTTTAGCGCTGAGCATTTTCCCAGTCTGGATGTACCCAAGGCATTTCGTTAGCGCTGGGTAAGCGCTGCCCTAAGATGTGGTCGGCCATTTTCTCTCCGACCATAATGGATGGGCCGTTCAAATTGCCGTTGGGGATGCGGGGGAAGACGCTGCTGTCAATCACTCTGAGGTGTTCAACACCGATCACGCGGCCCTCTGGGTCGACAACCGCGTTCGGGTCGTCTGGGCGTCCCATCCGACAGGTGCCGCAGGGGTGATAAGCGCTTTCGACATGGTCGCGAATGAAGGCGTCCAGCGCGTCGGTGTCTTGCACATCCGCGCCCGGCTGGATCTCGTGATCGACAAAAGGGGCAAAGGCGGGCTGTGCGAATATCTCCCGCGTCAGGCGGATGCAGGTTCGGAAATCCTCCCAATCTTGCGGGTCAGACATATAGTTGAAAAGAATGGCGGGTGCGTCCGCTGGATC
>CAYWNJ010000279.1:0-3846 GCA_964459535.1 uncultured Rhodobacterales bacterium | reverse complement strand
CCGTTAGCGAGGCATTGAGCACTGGCACCCGCACGGCGTGGCCATTCAGGCGCCCTTTTAGCTCTGGATAGATCAGCGTGATCGCGGTCGCACTGCCTGTGGTGGTGGGGATCAGCGCGTTCAAGGCCGAGCGCGCGCGGCGCAGGTCCTTGGCCGGGCGGTCCACAATAGTTTGCGTATTTGTCACATCGTGAATCGTGGTCATCGAGCCATGTCGGATGCCAAGATTTTCGTGGATTACTTTGACCACAGGCGCCAGGCAGTTCGTTGTGCAGGAAGCCGCTGTTACAACGTGATGCATCGCAGAGTCATAGATCGTCTCATTCACCCCATAGACAATATTCGCAGCATTCCCGTCCTTTACCGGCGCGGAGACGATCACCTTTTTGACCCCTGCCGCAAAATACGGCGCAAGCTTTGCTTCGGTCTTAAAGCTGCCCGTGCAGTCGATCACCACATCCACGCCTTCAAGCGGTAGCTGTGAAATCTCGCGCGTGCCGATGAAGGGCAGCTTTACGCCGTCAATCTGCACTGCGTTGGCTTCATGCGAAAACGCAGCATCCCAGCGCCCATGCACGGTGTCGAACTCCAGCAAATGCGCGTGCATCTGCGCGTCTCCCACAGCGTCGTTGATCCAGGCGATCTGCGCACCGCGTGCCAGCAGCGGCTTGAGCGCGAGCTTGCCGATCCGCCCAAGCCCGTTCAAAGCATAAACCGTCATGATGTGTCCTCAGATTGACCAATGTTATCCAGTGCGTTTTGCAGCGATATCCGGTCCAGTTCAGCCAAGGGCAGGGCTGTGAACGCAGAAATGCGATGGTGCAGGGCGCCGTAAGTCTGTTGAAACGCAAGGCTCTTTTCGGCGTCTGTCCCCGCCACTTTCACCGGATCCTTGAGGCCCCAATGCGCGCTGATCGGCTGCCCTTGCCAGGCTGGGCACTCCTCGTTCGCTGCCTGATCACAAACGGTAAAGACAAAGTCGAAATCCGGCGCATCTGCGCCGCGGACCGCATCGATATTTTTGGCCTTTAGAGATGTCGTATCATGTTGCTTTTGCTTTAATATTTGCAACGCGAACGGGTTCAATTCTGAGCGCGGTTTCGTCCCGGCAGAGAAGGCCTCAAAGCGACCCTTAGAAAGATCGCGCAAAATCGCCTCCGCAAAGATAGAACGGGCGGAATTACCCGTGCAAATGAACAGAACGTTGTAAACACGTTTTGGCTCACTCGTGAGCATCGGCTTGGCAGGCAGGCAAAGCTCTGGTCGACCACGGCAACAATCAAGCATCAAATAGTTAAGCGTCTGCTCGACCGCCTGCATCGCAATCGCATAGCGCACTGATGTCCCGACACGGGTTTGCGTAATGAGGCCCGCATGCCGCAGCGTGTTCACATAGGTTGAGAGCGTATTGGGTTTGATTTCAAGCGCTTGGGCAAGCTCCGTCGCGGGCACTTCATCCGGGTAGCGGCGGATCAATAAGCGGAACACCGCAAGGCGCTGCGGATGGCCAAGGGCGGTTAGACGAGTGGGTATGAGCGATTCCATAATTCACATATACATGAATTATGGAATAAGTATCAATCTTCATCATCGACTTCAAACCTAGGGTGCGCTGCGCTTGCAGAACAAACTGGCCGAAGCAGGCGGCGTCTAGTAGTCTTGCCGCGCGATATCTTGAATGAGCACGTCGCTGATGGCGTCTTTCATATCCCGCTGTGCCGCCTCTAACAAAGCTGCGCGCAGAATTGTGATGTTGTCGACATCCGTAAAAGCCCCGCTAAACCCACCAGTGTTGGCATGATCAAACAAGACTTGAAGGAAAGAATCGCGAAGCTTTGGCTCTACCTCATAGATATCGCTTTTGCGCCCAGCAGCGACCTCCAAGCTCAGTGAGAGCACGACCAGGGCATCAACGCTTTCAGAGCCTACGACGGGAACGACAAACTGATTGTTCATTTTCAGGTATTCGCGGCCAGCGGCCTCTTCCTCTTGCGCCGGCTCTGTGCTCTTTTCGTCCGCCCCCTCCATATCGTCGGCCGCTGCCTGCTCTTGCGGCGGTTCGGGCTCGGGACGCAGGGCGATACCAGCACCAACACCGGCGCCAAGACCAACCAATAACAACAGTAGAGGAAGAAGCTTGCCGATCATCGAAAACACCTAAAAGGGAAGAATTGCGTCTAATATCTGCTGCCCATAGCGGGGTTGCTGGACATCCGTTATCTGCCCGCGGCCCCCATATGACACGCGCGCAGACGCAATTTTGTCATACGTTATCTCGTTCTGGCGCGAGATATCCTCGGGGCGCACATACCCGGTCACGAGCAACTCGCGCATTTCAAAGTTCACCCGCAGCTCTTGCGAGCCCGTTATCGACAGCACGCCATTTGGGAGAACATCCACGATTGTTGCCGCAACGCGTAGGGTGAGCTTTTCGTTGCGTTTTACCGAGCCATCGCCCGAGCTTGAGCTGTTCGAATTGATCGACACCAAATCAGAGGCAGAGGCCCCAGCAGGCAATTGCAGGTTCAGCCGCTGCGAGAGGCCAAAGAGTTGCGGCACGCCCAATGTTTCGCCGCCGCTACGTTTACGGTCTGTGGCGTTTGAAATCTCTGCGCGTTCGTCAATTTCTATCACTACCGTCAGGATATCGCCGCGCATTAGCGCGCGCCGATCGCCCAAAAGCGATTGCCTGGACCGGCTCCAAAGCGATGCTTCGCGCAATGGAACTTCGTTCTCTAATGTCAACGGGAGGCCGGGCGTCAACATGGCGTGGTGCTCTTGCGAGACGAGGGGGGAAGAAAAGGAGGGCGGTTTGCCGATATGATCTGCGCGGTCACATGACATGAGTACCAGGCTGCATCCAATGAGAAGAAAACGAACAGCTTGCATCGGATCTCCCTAATTTCGAACCAAGACCGAGCCGTCGCTCTGCACATATCCAAAGAGCGTCGCCCGCGAGGCTAGGTTCATGATACGTACGCGATCCCCGATACCGCCGCGCTCCAGTGCGCGCCCTTCGGCGCTGATGACAAGACGCCCGGAAAGGTATTTTAAAAAGACAATTTCATTGCGATCGACCAACGCGGGCGGACCTATGTCTGAAGTCCTAATGGGGCGGCCAGGATAGAGCGCCACGCGTGCCTCTTGACCAATCACGTCCGCAATCGCGTCAAACGCATCGATGTGCTCACCCGAAATGAGGCCCAAATCGCCCGCCGTCAGCAGCGTCTCCGCTCGAACAACCCGCGTCGTCACCACGATATCGGCATGGGCGAGCGAGCCGAGGCCGATCATCAACCATATTAAGATCGTTTGTTTCATCGGATTTGCGTGGTCGCCCCCATCATTTGATCGGCGGCAGAGATTACCTTTGCATTCATCTCATAGCCCCGTTGGGCCTCGATCAGCTCGGTCACTTCGCGCACGGCGTCAACAGAGCTGTCCTCAAGATAACCCTGACGCACGGTGCCAAGCCCGTTAAGGCCGGGGGTTGAAATGAGAGATGGGCCAGAAGCGTCTGATTCAACGAAGAGATTGCCGCCGATGGCTTCCAATCCCTTTGGATTGGTAAAACCGGCAAGCGTGAATTGTCCCAGAAGTTGCCCAGCCAGATTAGCGTCGAAATACGCGTAAACTTCGCCATCTGAATTGATTGAAATACTGCGTGCATCTGCGGGGATGACGATTTCTGGTGCAACGGGGTAGCCGTCGGATGTGACAATCAATCCTTCAGCAGAGCGCTTAAGGCCGCCATCGCGCGTATAGGCGATCTGACCCGATGGCAGCGTCACTTCGAAATAGCCGCTGCCATCAATCGCCAAATCAAGATCACCGCGCGTGGCGGAA
>CAYWNJ010000278.1:0-3853 GCA_964459535.1 uncultured Rhodobacterales bacterium | reverse complement strand
CAGGTCGAGGCGATTTGCCCAGCGCAAAGCTGACTTTTGCGGTCATCTGCGTTATAGGTTGAGTGATCCTTTGAGTGATCACAACCCATAGACTTCCACACCCTGGGACTAAACACGTAGTTTATGCAAGGGATTCCAAGAGACGGCGCAGCGCTATGCCGCAGCCGCCACGGCGCGCTTTGTCATAACCCCGCAAAGATGCGCACGATATGCAGCGGTCCCGTGCAAATCAGAGATCATATCCCCACCATCCAAAACTAGGCCATCAATCGCACTTGCCGAAAAATCATCTCCAAGCGCCGCCTCTGCCTCAGACCACCGGAACACACCACCATTCGACGCCCCCGTAATCGCGACACGAACCTCCGAAGCATATTTCGCTACAAAAACCCCAACCAGCGCAAATCGCGATGCGGGCTGAACAAACTTCTGATAATTTGCAACCTCTGGAACCTCAAAGCGCACTTCAGTAATGACCTCTCCCTCTTCGAGCGCCGTCGCGAACATCCCTTGGAAGTAATCATCCGCCGCAATCGACCGGGTATTCGTCACAATTTCAGCTTTCGAGGCCAATGCCACCGATGGATAGCAGGCCGACGGATCATTATTGGCCAGCGAGCCGCCAATGGTCCCCCGATTGCGCACAGCAGGGTCCCCAATCTGACCGGCAAGCGCGGCCAATGCCGGATAGCCCCCCGCCCCAGCAGCCACCGCCGCATGCGTGGTCGCCCCGCCAATCGACAGACGCCCATCGTCCAACACAGAGACCCCCTGCATCTCCGCAATTCCCGCAAGGCTGACAAGCTTTGACGGCATAGCCAACCGCGCCTTGAGCGTCGGGATCAGCGTCTGCCCGCCTCCAAGCGCCTGCGCCTCCTCCGCACCCAAAGCGGCCACAGCCTCCGCCACTGTCAACGGCTTATCAAATTCAAAGTTGTACATCTTTTCTTCCTTTCCATCACAAGACCCAGGTCACCCCTTCCTCTTGCGAAAATATCCTCGGGGGGTCCGGGGGGCAGACAGCCCCCCGGCCGCTCCCGCTATTGCATCGCAGCCCAAACCCGCGCGGGTGAGAGCGGCATATCAACATGCGTCACGTCCTTGCCTGCCGAGCGCAGCGCATCCACCACCGCATTAACCACGGCTGGCGGAGAGCCAATCGCCCCAGCCTCTCCACAACCCTTTACACCCAGCGGGTTATGCGTACAGGGCGTCTGACTGGAATGATCCACCTGATAAAACGGCAAATCATCCGCACGCGGCATTGCATAATCCATATAGGATCCCGTCAATAGCTGCCCATTCTCATCATACGCGCAGCCTTCAAGCAACGCTTGTCCAATCCCTTGCGCAAGCCCACCATGTACCTGACCTGACACAATCATCGGATTGATGATATTGCCAAAATCATCAGCCGCTGCAAAACGCTCAATGCTCACCTTACCTGTCTCAGGATCCACCTCTACCTCGCACGCATAGGCCCCAGATGGATAGGTAAAGTTCGCCGGATCATAAAAGGCCGTCTCCTCCAGCCCCGGCTCAATATCCTCAAGCGGATAGTTATGCGGGACATAAGCGGCCAAGGTCACATCCCCCCAAGCAACAGACTTATCCGTGCCCGCAACAGAGAATTGACCATCTTTCAACTCAATATCGCCCTCCGCTGCTTCCAGCAGATGAGCGGCAATCTTCTTAGCCTTGTTGATGATCTTTTCCGTCGCACGCACCATGGCAGAGCCCCCCACGGCAATCGAGCGTGAGCCATAAGTGCCCATGCCCATCGGCGTTTTAGCCGTATCGCCATGCACAATCTCTACCATGCCCTCGTCGATCCCGATCATCTCGGCAACAACTTGGGCAAAGGAGGTCTCGTGCCCCTGCCCATGCGAGTGGCTGCCGGTCATCACAACCAACCCGCCCGTTGCATTCACACGCACCGTCGCACTCTCATAAAGCCCGGCGCGCGCACCCAACTGACCCACAAGGTTCGAGGGCGCGATCCCACACGCCTCAATGTAGCAATTCACCCCAAGCCCGCGCAGCTTACCCTTGGCCTCTGACGCGGCACGGCGGGCCTCAAAACCGCTCAGATCCGCGATCTCCTCCAGCTTATCCATCGTGCCATGATAATCCCCAGTGTCATACTCGACCGCGACAGGCGTCGCATAGGGGAACTCGGTGATGAAATTCTGACGGCGCAGCGCAATCGGATCCACTCCCAGTTCACGCGCGGCCTTATCCACCACGCGCTCGAGCTGGAAGGTCGCCTCTGGCCGCCCTGCCCCGCGATAGGCATCAACCGGCACCGTATTGGTAAAGACGGCTTTAACATTCACATATATCAAGGGCGTTTTATAGTTGCCCGCCATCAGCGTTCCATGCAGCCATGTCGGCACCGACGGCGCAAAGGTCGATAGATACGCCCCCATATTCGCATAGGTCTCGGTCCGCAGCGCCGTAAAGTTATTCTCTGCATCCAGCGCCAACTCGATCTTGGTCACATGATCGCGCCCATGCGCATCTGACATAAACGCCTCTGACCGCGAGGAGGTCCACTTGACCGGGCGGTTCAGTTGCTTGGCAGCAAAGGTGCAGAACGCCTCTTCGGCATAATGGAAGATCTTCGCACCAAAACCGCCGCCGACATCAGGCGCCACAACACGCAGCTTATGCTCCGGAATGCCCAGCACAAAGGCCCCCATCAGCAAACGAATTACATGTGGGTTTTGCGATGTGGTATAAAGCGTGCTCTCATCACAGGTGCGGTCATAATCGCCCACGGCGACGCGCGGCTCCATGGGGTTGGCCACCAGACGATTGTTGACCAGCTCAAGCGAGGTCACATGCGCCGCCGCCTCAAAGGCTGCATCGACAGCGCCCTTATTCTCTTCAACGAACCCCCAATCATAGCAAAGGTTCGAGGTCAGATCGTCGTGCACCTTGGCACTGCCCTCAGCCAGCGCCGCCTTCATGTCAACCACCGCAGGCAGCTCGGCTATGTCGAGAGCAATCGCCTCTGCCGCATCGCGCGCCTGGGCGGCTGTCTCTGCGATAACCGCCGCAATTGGCTCTCCAACATGGCGCACTTTGCCTTGCGCAAGAACGGGATGCGCGGGCTCTTGCATAGGCTCCCCATGCTTGTCGGTGACTTGCCAGCCGCAAGGTATGCCCCCGACCCCTTCGAAATCCGCGCCAGTAAAGATCCGCACAACACCTGGCATGGCAGACGCTGCCGAGGTATCCACCCCATTCAGCGTCCCATGCGCGATATCCGAGCGCAGGAAATGCACATAGGCTTGCCCGCGCAAATTGATATCGTCGGTATAGTTGCCGTTCCCTGTCAGGAACCTAATGTCTTCGCGCCGCTTGGTGCTGGCGCCGATGCCACTGTCTTTCGGCATGATCTTCCTCCCTATCTCATCTACATGCGGGCGCGCGATGCCCGCCATTCTTCGTCTTATTCAAAGCAGGCCGAGCAGCACCGCCCCCAGGATCAACTGGCAAATCAGCCCGCCGCCAAAAAGCAGCGTGCGCAACACCGTAATCCCCACCGCGTAGGCCACATAATGCGCCAGCCGGAACCAGAAAAAAGCCGCCGCTGCTCCTACGGTAAGCGGGGTGCTGAGCCCGGTTAAACCAACCGCAAGCGCAAGCGGCGCGAAAACCACAAAATTCTCGACCATATTGGTATGTGCGGCTTGCGCGCGCTTCAGCCAAGGCGTCTCCGTCACCTCGTTGAACGCACGCAGCCGTCAGCCCAACTTTCCCAATATACCCTAGGATATAAGGCAGAAACATCAGCGTTGTGAGAACGCCCGTCGCCGCCATCCAGTGGATCTCGGCGCTCATCGCT
>CAYWNJ010000277.1:0-3905 GCA_964459535.1 uncultured Rhodobacterales bacterium | reverse complement strand
CCCGTGGGGGCGGTCGGCGCGTTGCCATCCTGCGGATGGCTGGGGGCTAAGCGGGAACAAGATCAAAGCTCAGTCGTAAGGCTATATCTAAGGTCGTTCCAAGGCATAGCTCATTGGGCAGGTTTCTAGCTTTTCCAGACAGCGTTGCTCTGGCATAATACCGCTCAATACAAATACGAGCAGTGATATCATGTCTGATCTGGCAAGCCCTCCTGGTTCCCCAAGCTATGACGCGTCCTCTATCCAGGTGTTGGAGGATATGGAACATGTCCGGCTACGTCCGGGCATGTATATTGGCGGCAAGGATGATCGCGCGCTGCACCATATGGTCGCCGAAATCGTCGACAATTCTATGGACGAGGCGGTGGCGTGCCATGCGAGTTGGATCGAGGTCGAATTGCACAGCAATGGCCATGTCAGCGTGCGCGACAATGGGCGCGGGATCCCGACGGACCCACATCCGAAAGATCCGAGCAAGTCTGCCCTCGAGATTATCTTTTGCACCTTGAACGCAGGCGGCAAGTTTTCGGGGGACAGCTATCAAACCTCCGGGGGGCTGCATGGTGTGGGCAGCTCAGTGGTCAATGCGCTGAGCGATCATTTGCGCGTTGAGGTCGCGCGGAACCGGGTACTTTACGCGATGGAGTTTAGCAGAGGCGTGCCGCTCGGACCGTTGAAAGAGGTTGGCGCGGCGCCAAACCGGCGCGGCACAGCGGTCACGTTTCATCCTGATCCAGAGATCTTTGGACCCTTGCAGCTAAAAGCAGCTCGGCTGTTCCGGATGGCGCGCTCTAAGGCCTATTTGTTCTCCGGTGTCGAAATTCGTTGGAAGACCGAGATATCCGATGGTGAGACACCAAGCGAAGCGCGGTTCCGTTTTCCCGGTGGGCTTGCGGACTACCTCGCCGAAACATTGGACGGCGCGACAACCTATGCCGAACGGCCCTTTGCGGGGGCAGTCTTGTTCGACAAGTTCGAGGTGCCGGGCAAGGTGGAATGGGCGATCAACTGGACGCCCAGCCGCGATGGGTTCATCCAGTCCTATTGCAATACGGTGCCCACGCCCGAGGGCGGCACGCATGAGGCGGGCTTTTGGGCGGCCATTCTAAAGGGCATCAAAGCGTATGGAGAGCTTGCAGGGCATAAAAAGGCCGGGATCATCACGCGCGAAGACCTAACGACCGGGGCAGGGGCTCTTGTTAGCTGCTTTATTAGAGATCCTGAGTTTGTCGGGCAAACCAAAGACCGGCTCGCGACTGTCGAAGCGCAGCGAATGGTCGAGAATGTGGTGCGGGATCATTTTGACAATTGGCTCGCGGCGGACACGAAAAGTGCAGGAGCCATCCTCGATTTTCTGGTCCTACGCGCCGAAGAGCGGATGCGCCGCCGGGCGGAAAAAGAAACGCAGCGCAAATCAGCCACGAAGAAACTGCGCCTCCCGGGTAAGCTGGTTGATTGCTCGGCCTCTGCGCGGGCCGGGACTGAGCTTTTCATCGTGGAAGGGGACAGCGCGGGGGGCTCGGCAAAGATGGCGCGGGACCGCAAGACGCAAGCGCTGCTGCCACTACGCGGGAAGATTTTGAACGTGCTGGGCGCGGCCTCGTCGAAATTGGGCTCGAACGCAGAGATTTCTGATCTCACCCAAGCGCTTGGCGTTGGACTGGGGAGCCGGTTCAATGTCGATGATCTGCGCTATGACAAGGTGATCATCATGACAGATGCGGATGTGGATGGGGCGCATATCGCGGCGCTCTTGATGACATTCTTTTTCACACAGATGCGCCCGATGATTGATGCCGGGCATCTCTATCTGGCCTGCCCCCCGCTTTACCGGCTCACGCAAGGCTCGAAACGGGTGTATTGCCTGGATGAAGCCGAGCGTGACCAAAAGCTAGAGCAGGGTCTGGGCGGCAAGGGCAAAATTGATGTGAGCCGCTTTAAAGGGCTTGGCGAAATGGATGCCAAGGACTTGAAAGAAACCACGATGAACCCGGCAACACGCAAGTTGATCCAGGTCCGGATTGATGAGGACGAGCCCGGCCAAACCAGAGATTTGGTGGAACGTCTTATGGGCAAAAAACCAGAGTTAAGGTTTGAATATATTCAGCAAAATGCCCGGTTTGCCGAAGAGTTGGATGTGTAAAAAACCTGATCCGTAGCTTGCGTTGCGTTATCGCGAACCCGACCCATGCAAGCGGCGCTAAGGTTTGCGAAAGCTGTCGAGAGAGACCACATCGCCCGGTTTTTCAGGTACGTCTGGCACTGAGCTATTCTTCGGCAGAGCAAGCTCTGACGCGCCGCCCGGTTCAGGCGTGTCGTCGTCGTGGCTTTCAAATTTCAAGCCAAACTCGACCGACGGATCGACAAAGGTACGAATGGCGTCATAGGGGATATAAAGCGGCTCTGGCGCGTCGCCGAAATTCAGCGTCACCGCAAAACCATCGTCGCCCACCTCCAGCCGATCATACCAATGTTGCATGACAACGGTCATCTCCTCTGGGTAGCGATCTGACAGCCAATCGGCGAGCTCTGCATCCGGGTGTGATGTATCAAAGGTGATGAAAAAGTGGTGCGCGCCGGGCAAGCCGCTTTCGGCAACCTGGTCCAGAACTTTGCGGATCAGGCCCCGCATCGCTTCGTGCATCAGCTTGCCATATTCTATTGTCTGGCCCATGGCTGCCCCCAACGCAAAGATGCGCTTAGCATATATATTTTGATCTAGGTTGGAAGAGGCTGGCGCGATTGCCGAAGATAAAGACGGTACCAAGGGCCATTTAAGCGCGGCTGAGGGGGCCTTTGATATTACTTTGGGTTGATTTTTCCGTGAAAATCTCTAAAAGTTTCGCTGTAACTGATTGATTATTCATCAATAGGTGTCGCCATGGGCCTTTTGCTATTGGGACTACTTGGTTCAGCCGCCCTTGGCGCAGTGGCGCTGGATTGGTTCGGTGAAGGGGAGGAGAACCAAAGCGATGGCTCTCCGAATGGCGCGGGGCAGGAGCTCAACTTTGACGGATCCAACGTGCTGAACGGCACGGAGGGAGACGACACGATACCCCCCGGACAGGATGGGTTTCTCACGCCCGAAGAAATCAACCTATTTGGCGGTGATGACGTTGTCACCATCGACGCATATCATGCGTTAACTATATTTGGCGGTGATGGGAATGACTTGATCACGTCAAATGGGGCCGCCTCTGTAGTGGAGGGTGGTGCGGGAAATGACACGCTGACCACTGATGATGGGAATGAGATATTTGGCGGCGTGGGCGATGATGTGCTCAACTTTACCCATGGCAGCTATGATATCGGTGATCCTGGGGTCGTGAATGGCGGTGAGGGCGATGACACGATCAATATGCGCGCGGATGCCCTGATAACACAAGAACACCTTACGAATGTCGGCGGCGGAATTGACATTCTTGGAGGCGATGGGGCGGACGACATCAATATCGTGTATGATTTTTTCGAACTCGAAGAAAATCGGACGCCTGCTGATAGCGGCAAAATTTCGCACGGCTTTCTGAGACTGCTAGATTTCAATCCTGGTGAGGATTCACTCGTCATCGAATTCGAGAGAGACAGCCAAACAGCAGATAGAACTATTACGATTGATCTTAATCAGACCGAGGACAACGGGACCTATACGTCCTTGATCACGTTTACCTTTGAAGCAACTGTTGACGAGGACGAAGCTGTCAATTTTCTAACGGTTACCAGCTCTGCGCCCTTTACCTTGGACGATATCCAATTCGTCGGCGTTTAAAGCTTGCTCAACCGGAAACAGAGCGCATTTGAATCCCAATTCGTAAAACACGCGTTAACGCTTGCACGCGAGCAATCACTTTGCCTAGCGTACTTAAGATGCAAGCTTGGCAGCGCAGGCGCGACGCGTTAGCTTGACC
>CAYWNJ010000276.1:0-3912 GCA_964459535.1 uncultured Rhodobacterales bacterium | reverse complement strand
GTGCAAGAATTTCCAGCAGCTTGATATCACTGGGCGCCGTGAGCGCGTCATTCTCAACGAAAATCCGCTCAACCTCGGCATTAAACACCCCCGCATTGGGTAGGTTCATAAAAAGCAGTACAAAAGCGGCGAGGACGACGATCACAATGCCCACAAGTCCCGCCAGAACCAGGCGCTCACCCGAGCGGCGGATCTCAGAAGCGGAGGAAGAACTGTCCTGCACGCCCCTTCCTTTCATCCAGCCCTTCATTGCCAAAAACGCTCATCACCTGGAGCAAAACCCATCCCTGCGCCGCAAGCCGCGCGCCCAGTTCCGCCCGCGCGCCGCCTTTTGAACAGGCCGCGACCTGCGCAACCCCATAGTGCAGGCGAAGCGGGTTGTCCTGCTTGGCTTTGTAATCGGCAAAGCAAGCGGCTTGGGCGGCACCTGCAGTCACCACAAATGCGAAGATAAGCGCTAATCGTTTCATGCCCTTATCCTGAGCGAGCGGCTGCCGATATTCAATATCAATCCGCGCCCTGCCCCCGTGTTATTTGATAGCAGCGCCGCGATATTGCTTGTCTCAAGCAAGAGGGCCAGATCCAAAGGCAGCCCGATACAAACGACAACGCGGGTTGGTTTTAGATCGACAAAGGAGCCGAACGATGTCCCGGAAATTCATTGCAATTATTACAAGCGCCGCGCTGACCATCACCGCCTTTGGCGCATCTACCCGGCCTGCCGCAGCGGCCGACGATGATACCGCCCGCGCCATCGTGACAATTTTGGGAATTGCTCTGGTCGGTGCGGCCATCGCAAATAAGCGGCGCGATGATCGTGCATCACGCAGCACGATCCAGCCGATCCACCCGAGACCGTTGCCCGACCGGGTCAGATACGGGAAACTCTTACCGCAAAACTGTCTGCGCACCTTCGACACACGGCACGGACCCATGCGTGGCTTTGGGGCCCGCTGCTTGGATCGCCATTACGGGCGAACCGCCAGCCTTCCGAACACATGCGCCGTGCGCGTCTTTACCCGCAATGGGCGTGGCACCGGGTATGAGGCGCGGTGCTTGCGGCGCCATGGGTATCGCCTTGCCCGCGGTTGATTGATCTACTCAAAGGCCCGGATCACCAGTTTTCCGGGCCTTTGCCGCCAAAGGCGTAGACCAGAAAGTCGATAAACGCGCGCACTTTGGGTTGGGTAAAGCGACCGGGTGGATAGACAGCGTAGATCCCTTGTTTTTCCACTGGCAAATCGGGCATCGCATCCTCTACCAGACCTTGCTGCATCGCCTCCGCATAAAGAAAGCTGGGCAGATAGGCGATGCCAAGGCCCGAAATCGCTGCATTGAGCAAGGACTGCCCGTCATTTACGCTCAGCCAACCTGCTGTGCGGACCTGACGCTTTTCTCCTGAGGGCGCGGTCAGCTTCCACACATTCCCGGTGGATTGGTTTGAGTAATGTAGCAGCTTGTGATCGTTCAGATCATCAATCCGCTGCGGGCGCCCGAATTGTTCGAAATAGCGCGGCGAGGCGATCATGCGCTTGGTGGTCTCAGTCAGCTTACGCGCGCGCAGGCTGCTATCCTCCAGCTCGCCAATGCGGATCGCCATATCGAACCCTTCCGAGATCAACTCGACATAGCGGTTGTTCAAAACCATGTTGACGGTGATATCAGGAAAATCTTCTAAGAAGTTCGACAACAGCGGCGAGAGGTGGTTCACCCCAAAGTCAGTCGCGACAGAGATCCGAAGTAAACCCGAGGGTGCAGACTGCATCGACGTCACCAGCGCATCCGCTTCGCCTGCATCATTGAGAACGCGGCGCGCGCGGTCATAATAGGCCAGGCCGATTTCAGTCGGAGAGACACGCCGCGTGGTGCGGTTAAGCAACCGAGCCCCCAAGCGGGCTTCCAGGCTAGAGACGTGCTTAGAGACCGCAGATTTTGAAATGCCCATTTTCCTAGCAGCGTCCGTAAATCCCCCTTGATCTACGACCGTTGCAAAGGCTTCCATTTCGGTGAGACGATCCATAGCACTCAATCCTTCAGTTACTCGATATCCCGTCATCAATGCGGGTCTATCGTGGCGGAAAGAGGGCAGGCCTTGGCAAATACAGTGTCGATTAGACGGATTGATTGTGACTGAGAAACAATAGAACTCCGAAATCACGTAAATATTTGATTTTAATTATCTTTATTTCAAGCGTCTTCTGACCATTCTGCAAAGCGCTGCGCGGCAGGTAAAAGAGCAGCTTCACTTTGACCGCCAATAACGAGATATCCAAAACCACCCGCGCTCCAGCTTGCCGCAGCAAGACCCTCCATCTGAGCATTTTGCAACGCTTGGCTGTCATCGGTCGCAATGATGCACAGCGCGACCGGGAGGCCGTCTTGTCGCTGGTACGCGATTTGGACAAGGGTACGACCACGAAACTCAAGAAGCTGCGCCCGCCGAAAGCTAAGCCCCTCAGGCTCGGGCAAGGTTGTAAGGTTCAGCCCCAAAGCGTCGCTGACGCGCAAAAGCTGCGCCGCCGCCTGGTCAGGGGTTGGGGCCCCGGTGAGCGTCTGAGCGCCATAAAGCGATTGGTAAGAGGCCACGACCGCCTTCCACCCCTCAGGCTCGGGCGCAGGCGCGCCAAACCCCAGGACCATCGCTGCGGCAAGCCCTGCCGCGAGACCCGTTCCAAATATCCCAGCGCGCAGACCGCGTTCACGCCAAAGTCGGCGCGGCGCAGGGAGCGCGGGCGCCGGCGGCGCGAGGCTCAGCACATCCTCAAACCCCCGTTTCAACGCATCAATGGGAATGTCTAGGCTGGCCACGCGCTGCGCAAAGCTCTCATCCTCCGCGATGC
The DNA here is from genome assembly GCA_964459535.1 of uncultured Rhodobacterales bacterium. Lineage (GTDB taxonomy): Bacteria > Pseudomonadota > Alphaproteobacteria > Rhodobacterales > Rhodobacteraceae > JBCBCP01. The sequence goes on along the minus strand of CAYWNJ010000276.1, from coordinate 1,072 downwards.
CTGCTTCGATCCGCTGGTGCAGCGCATCGGGTGCCTGCCCGTCAAGATACGCGATCAGATCGGCATCCGTGATATCTGCTAACGAAAGCGTCATGCGCGCGATCCTTCGATTTTGGCATTTAGCGTGCGCCGGGCGGTGGCCAATCGGCTCATCACAGTGCCGACCGGTATTTCTAAATGTGCAGCCGCCTCGGCATAGCTGTACCCCTCCACATAGACCAGAAAGAGGGTGACGCGCTGCGCTTCGGGCAAGGCCGTTGTCAGGTTTAACACTTGCCGCGCCAGAATATTCGTTTCTGTTTCTGGCCCGTCAAAGGGCAAGTCCGTTTCCTCGACCGGAACAAGGCCCTGCCCCATGCGCACTTTCCTTTTGCGCAACTCATTCAGCCAAGCGCGCTGCGCGATCCGAAAGAGCCATCGATCAACATAGGTGCCAGGCTCGAATTGCTGTGCCTTTTCGATCGCGCGCAAGCAGGTAAGCTGCACCAGGTCGTCGGCCCAATCCCGGTACCCGGTCAGCGCCATGCAATAGCGCCAGATCCGCGCATAATGCGCCGTGATCCCGGCGCGCACCTGCGCCTCCGCACTATTTTGATCCATGGACTGAATAATCTTGCTCCTACCGCGTTACTGTCATGTCTAACCACAAATGAGGGAGGAAGGACAATGAGAGCTTTGATCTGCACAACAGCATTGGCGTTGATGTCTTCTATGGCAATCGCGGGCGAGACACCGGCCAATCCAGATGCCAAGGTCTATTTCGTCAATCTTGAAGACGGCGCGACCGTGAGCGGACCGGTGAAGGTTATTTTTGGCCTCTCTGGCATGGGCGTTGCACCATCGGGAACCGAGGCCGATATGACGGGCCATCACCACTTGCTTCTAAACCGCGCCGCACTTGGTGACGGGGCAGAGGATCAAGATATGATCGATTATGGCATTCCGGCGGATGAAAACCATCTCCACTATGGCAAAGGTCAAACGGAAACTGTGCTGGAGCTCAGCCCAGGCACGCATACATTGCAGCTGCTCCTAGGAGACTTTAACCACGTCCCCCATGACCCGGTTGTTG
>CAYWNJ010000275.1:0-3915 GCA_964459535.1 uncultured Rhodobacterales bacterium | reverse complement strand
GGTCCGGCGCAACCGATGCAACGCGTGATCTGTTCCACCTGATTTCTGCCGCTATTGCCCTGCCAGCGGTCATTTTTGCGGCGCGTCCTTTTTTTGAAACTGCGGCGCAGGCATTGCGCGTGGGGCGCCTGAACATGGATGTGCCCATATCGCTTGCAATCGGCTTGGCGGCGGCCATGTCGCTTTACGAAGCGCTGCATGGCGGCGCACATGCCTACTTTGATGCCGCGCTATCGTTGACCTTTTTCCTGCTCATCGGACGCTATCTCGAGCACCGCACAAAGTCTGCTGCACGATCCGCTGCTTCGGAACTTGCCGCGCTTGAGGTTCATACAGCACAGCGGAAAGTCGGACATCATCTAAAAACAGTGCCCGTGAAATCCCTGCAAATTGGAGACCAAATCCGCGTCAATTCGGGCGTACGTGTCCCAGTGGACGGTCGTTTAACATCGGTCCATGCTTATACAGATCGGTCGTTTTTGACCGGCGAAAGCGAGCCTGTGGAACATCCCCGTGATGCCGAACTTTGCACGGGTGAGATTAACCTTGGTGCTCCGTTTGAAATGTCGGCCACAGCGATTGGTAGCGACACCCGGTTGTCCCGCATCGCGTCACTTGTCGAAACGGCTGAAAATGCCCGCAACAGCTATACTTCTCTGGCCGATAGGGCGGCACAGATTTACGCGCCCGTTGTTCATATCCTCGCTTTGGTCAGCTTTCTGGGTTGGCTTTTGATTGACGGAGATGTGCGGCACGCGCTGAATGTGGCGATTGCCGTTCTGATTATCACCTGCCCTTGTGCGCTTGGCCTTGCAGTTCCGGCAGTATCAACCGCCGCGATCAGCCGTCTGTACAGCATGGGCTTCCTGGTGAAATCCGGTACTGCGCTTGAACGATTGGCGTCTGTCAGACATGTCGTTTTTGACAAAACCGGGACCCTGACGGCTCCGGGGTTTTCCTTTGACCTCTCTGAACTCAGCGAAATTCAACTGAGTATCATCAAAGGGCTGGCCAGTTGTTCATCCCACCCGATGTCCAAGGCCTTGGTCCGTTATCTAACGGATGTCCCAACCGCCCAGATTAATGGTCCGGCTGAATATCCCGGGGTTGGTGTTTCAGGTACATGGCAAAATCAACAGGTTGCACTGGGCAAGGCGTCTTGGCTTGGCGGGGCAATAGAAGGCTTGACCCTGTCGATTGATGGCGTCCCCTACGCCCTGCCCAACACGCAGAAAATTCTGCCAGGCGCCGATGGGTTGGCCCAGGATTTTGCAACTCTCTCTATCCAGTCAGAAATCGTCTCGGGCGACAATGAAACCAAAACGGCGCAACTGGCCAAACGCATCGGATTCAAAGTATGGCGGAGCGGTTTTTCACCTGAGGATAAGGCCCAACACATTGCTCACCTGAATCAGACACGGCCCACATGTATGGTGGGCGATGGCATCAATGACACCGCAGCCTTGTCCTCTGCGACTGTGTCCATCGCTCCCGGCACCGCCCTGGATGCATCCCGAAACGCGGCAGATATCGTGATGCTTGGAGATGCGCTCGCAAAACTGCCCAGCACCTTTCATATTGCCCGCAAGGCAGTTGGATTGTCGAAACAGAACTTTATGATCGCAATTTTTTACAATCTTATGGCGGTCCCAATCGCGATGGCAGGATTTGCAACACCGCTTATTGCGGCCTTGGCCATGTCTGCGTCGTCAATCACCGTTTTAGTCAACGCAATGCGTGTAAAGGTTTGATCCATGAATGTCTTGGTTATCTTAATCCCTGTCTCTTTGGTGTTGGGCCTTTTGGGCTTGCTTGGTTTCCTCTGGACAATCCGAACGCAACAATACGAGGATCCCGTCGGCGAGGCATCGCGGATTCTGCTGGACCCGAACGAAGGCGACCCAATGGTTGATCATGCAAGCTGATCCTATCGGTCCCGCTTTCGGCGAACTGCCCAACCGCGGTCAATGGCTGGTTCGAAGTGCCCCACTGGAGCATCACCACCTATGGGCAAAGGAAGCTTTTGAGCATCCTTTATTTTATCAATTTCAGCAATACAGAGCGTCGCAGCCATTTATGCAAGACGCAGCATTTTGCACTTTGGGCTCTCCACCGACGTGCTCTGCGGCCTGGATGAATGGCGGCTGATATGACAGTGCGCATTTTCCATCATCCCATTTGAGTATGTAGCGGAGTTCCGCCCCTGACGTGGATTTCTAACTTTTCCCATTCTCGGTTCATGCAGCCGATCACCCGTCACGAATTCAAAGCCATGGAGCGCCTTTTGGCGAACCTTCTATTCCATTGTGATGAACGGGAGGAAATCGAGTTGCTCGGGCTTCATTCGAGACTTGAAGCAATCTTTAGACAGCAACGTGACCTCCATTCCACCCGTGAGCATCTCATGGCGCTTCAATTGCAAAAGGCGCGATGATGTCTCTGAGTTCGGCTAAGTCTTTCCCATATCCATACTTTGGTCGCTGGAATTTATGCCCCATCAACTGTGCCTGTGCCCGATCCACGACATCACGCTTGGTCAACTGATCCTGGAACCAATGACGAAGCGAGTAGAGGCTCTGACGTTTGTCCGTGACCAACCCACTCTCGCGCAGATGCCGATTGATGATGCTGGTGGCATACATGTTCTTCCCGAGACGCTTGCCCCAACCTTTCATGGCGGCCAACTGTTTGGCGGCGTCGTGAGACACGCCTAACAGTGGCAGCAACCGTTCTGAGTGATCGGTTTTCAGCCCCCGGACGGCATTCTTGCGGACATGAAGATGGGGGACGGCATGATCGAGAATGATGTCGTCAAGTTCAAGCCCGATGGCCTCGACCGGGCGCATGCCGGTGTTGATGAGCAACCGGATGAGCAGCGTGAAATCCGTATGCAGGCCTGGCAAAGCACCGGGCTTCACTATCTCTTGAATCTGTGTGGTTTCCAAAGGCACACGTGCAACCTCCGCTGTCTCTTTCAGCCTAACACCGGCAAATGGGTTTGTTTCGCTCAAACCATCAATGTCGAAGTTGACGTTGAACATGCGCCGCAACGAGTTGATCTCGCGATTGGCGGTGTAGGGTTTCAGACCTTTCTCTTCGACCCGCGCGACCCACCACGTGCGGAACTTGATTGCGTGCGCGCGTTCAACTTTATGAAATGACACCTCACCCACCGCTTCTTCAAAGCTCCGAATAGCCTTGAGATAGATGTTGCGTTTGACCCGCTGTTGATCGCGGCTGAGCTGGCTCCATTCGTCTTTGATGTAATCCCAAAACCGATCAAAGGCATCAGACAGAGAAAACTCTGGTTCTTCAACCAACCCAAGCACCGCTTTTTGCTCCGCTTCTGTCTGTGGCTTCGAGAGTAACGCGCGCAGTCGCTCCACCAAGTCTTGATCACTCAGATCAACGGCGACCCGAGGTGTGAAGCCCTGAGACTGTTGTGCTGCGACAGCCGCCCCATAACGTTCGGCAGCATTTTGGGAGGCAAGCGAGACACCACGTGCCCGCGCAGCGCACCAATTCTGTTCCAACTGCGCGGAAATCTCGGCAGCCTTCCGTTTGGCCTGCACAAAATCCCCAGTCTTGAGGGTGAAACTTATCAGTTTGCGTCGATCAACATCGGCGAATTCTTGCGGAACAGCGCGGTAGTAGTGCCACCAGCGCCCCTTCTGTTTGAGATGTGTGCCCCACATGAGCGGCGATCCCTTTGTCCAGAAATTGTCCAGACTGGCCAATTCCAGCTGAACGCGGGATCATCATGCATCAAATAAAATCAACCACTTAGGGGCGTAGTTCCGTCCTGGTTCTGGACGAATGGTGCCGGGGGCGGATCCGCTGAAATAGCATAACAATTTTATATTAGAGCGTGTCCTGTTCAATCGGTTTCATATCCTGCAGCCTTGAAGAAGTTGT
>CAYWNJ010000274.1:0-3927 GCA_964459535.1 uncultured Rhodobacterales bacterium | reverse complement strand
TGACGCCCCCATGATAGCCTGCAAGATGGGTGAACTGCGCGCCGCCCGCGACATCACCGATGGCATAGACCCGGCGATTTGACGTGCGCAGACCCGCGTCAACTTTGATGCCTGTGCGGGTGGTTTCTATCCCGGCGGCGCCGAGGTTCAAACGCTCCGTATTGCTGCGGCGGCCCACCGCCATCAACAGATGAGAGCCGCTAAATACCCGGCCATCCTTTGCCGTGACCTCAATGTGGCCGTCTTTGCCAGCGATTTGAGCCGCTTCGGTCTTTTCGTGGATCGCAACCCCCTCGCTGCGCAACGTGTCCAAGACGACCTCTGCCAGCTCTGGATCGTCCCTGCCCAAAGCCTTGGCCGCTTCGATAACCGTGACCTCACTCCCAAGGCGACGATGCGCTTGCGCCATTTCCATACCGATAGGCCCGCCGCCGATAATCAGTAGATGCTTAGGCTGTGTGCGCAGCTCCCAAAGGGTTTCGTTGGTCAGAAAGGGCACCGTCTCCAATCCAGGGATCGGCGGGACAAGCGGAGAGGAGCCGGTTGCCAGCACGATGCGGCGCGCCTTGATCCGATAGTCCCCCGCTTCGACAACACGAGGCGAGGTAAAGCGCCCGTATTCTCGGATTACCGTAACGCCCAGCCCTTCAAAGCGATCTTGACTGTCAACAGGCTCGATCTGGGCGATCACATCGGCAACGTGATCCTTCGCCGCCGCATAATCGACCTGAGGCACAACGCTGGTGATGCCATAGGCTGCGCTCCGCGCCTGACCCTGCGCGTGCTTTGCGCTTGCGATCAGCGCTTTGGACGGCACGCAGCCGTAGTTCAGGCAGTCCCCGCCCATCTTGTGCCCTTCTAAAAGGACCACGCGCGCGCCCATCTGAACCGCGCCTGCGGCAACCGACAGCCCGCCGGATCCACCGCCGATCACCAAGACATCTGTTTTAAGCTCAGTCATCCCCGATGGCCTTTTTCCCCATGATCGCCTTGAGCGCTATCGGTAACAACGAAAGCGCAGCGAGGCCCAGAATTGGCAGCAGGATATGCGGCGCGAAGATAATGCCAAGATCCGGCGTGTCCCCGGATGCAAAGACCGTACCAAGCCCAGCCCCCACCGAGGTATAAACCAACGCGCCCGGCACGATGCCAATGACGGTTGAGATCACATAGCGGTGCAAAGGCACTGCCAGGAACGCGGGCAAAAGATTTGCGACAAAGAAGGGCACAACGGGAACAAGGCGAATGAAGAACAGCATGGACCATTGGTTATTGTCCAGACCCTCACGCAACTGCGCAACCCGCCCCTCCGAGGCGTCTAGCTTGGCCCGCAGGCTTTCTCCGAGGCCCGTCTTCGCCGCAAGAAAGATCGCGATCGCCCCGAGCGACGCGCCGGTCACGTTGAACATTGTCCCAAAGACCGTGCCAAAGAGGAACCCTCCGGTCAGTGTCGCAATCACAGCCCCTGGCAAAGAAAACGCGACCATAACAAAGTAGGTCAAGATGAAGAGCCCAGCGGTCATCACATAGTTGCTATCTCGAAAGGCGAGCAACGCCTCGCGATTGTCCCGCAAGGTCTCAAAGCTAATGTAGTCTCGGAGCGTAAAGGCGCCGACCGCCGCACCAACGATAATGACAATAAGCGGCAGAATCTTCACGAGGCGCGCAGCGCGGGCGTGTTGGTTTGAGGTATCGGTCATGCGGGCCTCTCTTTCGAGCGTGCAGTGTTCAAGTCGGACATACGCCCGAAGTTTTTATCGAAACAGGGCGTTCACGCGCGCTTGATCATACGTGACGCACAGGGCCAATCTCGTGGCAATTGTTACAGCAATGAGCGGTAAGCGTGAAGCGCGTCGCCCGTCTTGGCGGCGGCAGGCGCACGGCATTTTCGCGAAGATATGGCGAAGATGCGATCCCGTTGCGATTTTGGCAGGACAAAGCGACGAACACGCCCTAAACTCGCCCTCACAAACCTAGGGAGACACATTATGAAAACGCGTGCGGCCATTGCTTGGGCCCCTAATCAACCACTGGAGATCGAGGAAATTGATCTGGAAGGCCCCAAGGAGGGGGAAGTTCTGGTTCGAATCGTTACAACCAGCCTCTGCCATACGGATGTCTTTACCCTCTCTGGCGAAGACCCCGAGGGCCTCTTTCCATGCATCTTGGGCCACGAAGGATGCGGCGTCGTGGAGGAGGTCGGCAAAGGTGTGACCTCGGTCAAGCCTGGGGATCATGTCATTCCGCTCTATGTCCCCGAAGATCCAGAATGCCCGTATATCAAGTCCGGCAAAACCAATCTCTGCCAGACCATCCGGCAAACGCAAGGGGCGGGCCTGATGCCCGACGGCACCTCGCGCTTTTCCTATAAGGGCAAGCAAATCCTGCATTACATGGGCACCAGCACGTTCAGCGAATATACGGTCTTGCCCGAGATTTCGGTTGCCAAAATCTCCAAAGAGGCACCGCTGTCCAAGGCCTCGGTGATGGGCTGCGCGGTCCCAACCGGCATGGGCGCGGTTCGGAACACGGCGAAGGTAGAGGCCGGGGCAACGGTGGCTGTCTTCGGACTCGGCGCGGTTGGTATGGCCGTGATCCAAGGCGCGGTGATGAGCGGGGCGTCGCGAATTATCGGCATCGATATTAACCCGTCGAAATTCCTGCTAGCCAAGTCGCTCGGCGCGACGGAGTGCATCAATCCAAAGGACTATGATGCCCCGATTCAAGAGGTTCTGGTCGAAATGACCGGCGGCGGTTTGGATTATACATTCGAAGCGGTCGGCAATGTCGATCTGATGCGCGCAGCACTCGAAGCCTGCCACAAAGGCTGGGGCGAATGCACTGTGATTGGCGTTGCCGGTGCGGGGCAAGAGATCTCAACCCGTCCCTTCCAGCTTGTGACCGGGCGGGTGTGGCGCGGGACCGCCTTTGGCGGCGTGAAGGGTCGGAGCGAGCTTCCGGGCATGGTCGATGAATGGATGCGCGGCGACTTCAGCGTCGATCCTTATATCACGCATCACATGAACCATAACCAGATCAACACAGCGTTCGATCTGCTCAAGGCCGGAGAATCGATACGTTCCGTTATCCATTTCCAGCCAGACCAGACCATGACGGTCAACTCTCTGCCCGGACAGATTGTCCCTGAGTAAGAAATGGCGCGGTGTATGCGCCGCGCTCAAGCCCGCCCCCCTCTGCCCGTGCATGGGGGCGGGCGCTTAATCCCGTCGAGCTATTCTTCGACGGGTGGCACCCAGGTCAAAGAAGAATGGTGCAAAGAGATTAGAACCTTCCCATCAAGCTTGTGATAGGCAAAGGTATAGTCAACATGCGTCTCATTGCCGGCCCCATCGACAAAGGTGTAATGTCCCATGTCTTTGTATCCCAGCCCCCCGGCCTTTAGGATTGGGCCAACGGCGCTCTGAAATTCGACCCTTTTCCAGCCGCGCTTAAGAAACCCGTCATCCTGCGGATAGTCCGGATCTCCGCCCACGAAATACGAACGCGCGCCCGCACGGTCGAGCCGGATGACATCCGCAAGCGTTGGCTTAAAAAGCAAGGGCTCATCTGGATCGCCAAAATCATAGAGTGCCAAAAGCCCCTCTACATCCTGTTCAGTGACGCATTTGGCCCAGGCGCGCTGCGCTGCGACTACCTCTGCTTTGGTCATGGGTTCGAAGTTCCTACCCGGCATTGTCCAACTCCTCTCCATTTCATTTCAAGCCGTTGGTCGCACGACGGACCCGGCAATGCTGCATGTGGGTAGAGCAATGGGCGCGTTGAAACAAGCGTCATTCCGCGCTTGAGATAAGGTAGAGATAAAGCATCCAACCCTATACCTGAGATACCCTACGGAAATTCGGATAGCGCCGTTCCGAGGGGAGGCGCAATCGCGCCGCCCGTCAAACCGAAGGTTTGCCTTCGGCA
>CAYWNJ010000273.1:0-3931 GCA_964459535.1 uncultured Rhodobacterales bacterium | reverse complement strand
AATGGTTGTCTTGCACAAAGTCATAGGCAAGCCCAGCCTCGGCCATACGCTTGGCGTTCCAGCTTTCGCAAAAAAAGCCGCGCGCGTCCCCAAAACGCTGCGGGAGAAGGATTTTCAGATCCGGTATGGGTGTATCTTGGATTTGCATGTCTACTCAGTGCTAAACTTTTCCCGCAATTAAGGCGGTCCATAAGGCCATTTGACCGTGCCAGCCATGGCGGCGCAATCGCAATTTTCTAAAGGCGGCCAGGCGCGCGAGCAAAGAGGCCGCGCGCATCTCGGCAAAAGCGTCAACCAAGGCCCGCGCCTCTGCGGTGCAATGGTCTTCAACCAATTTTAGATTGGCGAGGTTCAGATCAACCCATTGACTATACAGACCCTGCTGCAAGGACACAGCGCGTCTAAGCGTTGCAACGAGGCTTTGATTATTCCCAACAACATTGGCGCGATGCTGCCGATAGAGTACTTGCGGGTCATTTTCATAAATCATCTCAGCGCCCGTCGCCGCAAAGAGTTGATAGAGCCACCAATCATGAAAGGGGGCAGCACTGACCCGTTTGGCGGCTATCTGGGCCAAGGCCAGCCCCTCGGCATTCAACGCCATGGTATTGGCACCGGCCAAATTTTGCACCAGCGCATGTTCGAGCGACGGCGTGACCTGCCGAAATGTGGATTGACCCTTGCGCTTCAAATCTGCATCCGTGCGCCAAGTTGGCGCCCCATGCAGGGCCGGCGGCGTAATCGCGCTCAATCGTGCCCATTGCTTGGCCAGCTTTTGCGGCAGCCACACGTCATCTTGATCACAAAACGCAACCATATCCACCGCCGGGCAATGCCGGATAAGGTGTAAGTAATTCGCTGCGACACCGCCCCTCGGCCCCGTCAGACACTCGACATCGCCAGGGAAATGATCGGCAAAACGCCAAACAATCTGAAGCGTCTCATCAGAGGATCCATCATCGCTTACTAGAACGAGCTGCGGGCGGAGCGTTTGGGCCTGCAAACTTTCGAGCTGCTGCTCAAGATAGCGCGCGCCATTATAGGTTCCGAGCAGAACAGCAATACGCGGCGTCATATCTCGTCCTTGAGCTACAGTTTCGGGCGGCGATGTTTCATACAATTCAACTAGCCTGTGCTCTGCCTCAAGGAAAAGCTCTTTTTGCCACAGAGAGCCTTGGGGCTTTAACGCTGATGAGCTTGACAGCCCCTATATCCAATGTGCTTTCTCGATCCGCGCGCTGAACCTACTGAGCGGCGCATACTGGAATTCTAAACAACGAATGGTCCGCGCAGCCAAAGAGGTACGAAAGCTTTTATGATATCGCGCGTTTTTCGGATCTACCAACGCTATGCGATGCGCCATCTGCGCCTTGAACAGCGCGGCCCCTGGCAGTTTTCAGGCCCTGATCAGCAATGTGATACGCGCGTGGATCGGCTTTATCTCGACGATAACCGCTTGGTTGTCGAAGGGTGGAGCACGGCAGACCGCGTTTGCCTTGTCATCGGTCGGCGCGTGTCTTCGCAACCCCAGAGATGTCCAGTGCAACGCAAAAGACGCGCGGGTTCACACTGCGGCTTCCTTTTGCCGTCGCACCCATTCAACTAGGCGTCGAACACGCGGGGCATACTGAATTCATTGCACTGCAACAGTTTAGCCGCCTTCGGCTCGGAGCCGCGCGTTTGCTACTCCTGGCGCGCTTCGGCGCAACGCTTTGCCTAGCCGCGTCCGATATCTGGCAATGGAAAATAAAGGGGGAAGAGGGCGCACGAACACGCGTGAAAGATCGTTTAGGCTTTATAACCACCTCCGAGGCCAGCCCAATCGTAGATGACCTCTTTTCCCCAGACACAAAGGCGAACGCGCAGACGGGCGCGACCATCATACTCCCGGTCTACAACGCCTTTGATATTCTGCCAGAATGCCTAGACCGCGTCTTGGCCCATACCGAGCAGCCGTTCCGCTTGATTGTCATAGAAGATTGTTCGACCGACGCCCGTGTGCGTCCGTTTCTGGAGCAGCGTATCGACGACGCCCGTAACGCCGGGCATGATGTGTTGCTCGTCACACATGCGCAGAACCAAGGCTTTATCGGAGCTGTAAATACCGGGCTGGAACATGCAATGGCGGCGGAAGAACACCCGGTCGTTCTGCTCAACTCTGACGCCATGGTGCCGCAAGGATGGCTTGGTCGATTGATTGCCCCCCTCCTTGCCAACCCGCAAATTGCAAGCGTGACCCCTTTCTCCAATGACGCGGAGATCTTTAGCGTGCCCGCAATTTGCCAGCGCACGCCATTGGTCCCCGGACAGGTCGATAAGCTAGATGCCAATGCACAGCGGATCGCCGCCAGGGTTGGCTCTGTAGATTGCCCAACCGGTGTGGGGTTTTGCATGGCACTAAGCCCGCGCTTTCTACGACAGATTGGTGGTTTTGATCCGATCTTTGGGCGCGGCTATGGCGAAGAAACGGATTGGTGCCAACGCGCGCGCGCGATAGGTGGACGGCATGTTTGCGCCGTTAATCTTTTTGTCGAGCACCGGGGCGTGGCATCCTTTGGCACAAAAGAAAAACGTCAACTGCTTGATCGTAATCACGGTACGATCCTTAAACGCTATCCTGAGTACGACATCGACGTGCAGAATTTCTTGCGCGATGATCCGCTGAGCAGCGCGCGCTTGGCCCATGCCATAGCCTGGGCGGGTATTCAGAACGAGGGAGCTACGCCGCTCTATCTCGCGCATGCTATGGGCGGCGGCGCTGAGAACTACTTGCAGGCGCGCTTCAAACAGGACTTGGAACTTGCAAAGGTTCGTCGGCCCGAACAAAGTGTAAGGCGGTGTCAACTGCATCCATCTTTGTGATGTCAAAGGCCCAAATCACAGCGCCAATCGAGATGGTAAGCACGGCACCCTTAACGCGTCTTGGGATAACACGCTTTTTCTGCTCAGGGAAATGACGCATCGCTCTGGTAGAACTTGGGCGGAGCTGCAATGTTGGGAAGTGATCCTGTTCCGGAAGCACGCCAACCTGCTCTGGGTCATCTGTCAGGCAAATGCGGCCCGCTTGCCACGACAAGCAGGGCGGCTGGTGATAGACATAGAGGACCTCGCCTGATTTTGTCTCCACAACCTCCCCTTGTCGTAGCTGTAGACCGCCCGATTTCGCCTCTATCATAACCGATAGAGCGATATTTAGACTGGATAAAACAGGTCGTGCGGCGGGATCAATCTGAAGTGTTTTGCCTAAAATATTCTCCGAGTAGGTGCAGATGACGCCTTGGTTATCTGGCATCTCGGGGTCTTGGACCGGCAGCGGATGCACCATCTGCGCCATAGGTAAGGTATCCGTTGGGCCGATATGCAGCTCGGACGGATCAAAAAGCATTTCCGATTGGCGCCAATAAACCATCGTTGGCTTATAGCGCTCCAAAAGCAGAACAGCTTCGCGCAGAATACGCGCACGCTGGGCCACCGATATCGAGGGGATGTCCGTCGAGGTCAACGCCGCCAATTCTGGTGACCAGGCAAAATCATTCACGGCGATGTAGATATGGCTACGATGCGCTTTGAACTTGGCCTCAAATTTAAAGATCTTCGCGCGCGCAATGGGCGAGGTCAGAGCAACGCTGATCTCATCGCGCGGATAGGGTTTTTTGTTGATCGCAACGACGATGTGTAGGTTTTCTTGCGAGAAAACAGCAATGTTGCGCCGGTGCGCAACCAGCTCTAAGCTGTTTTCCAGCTCTGGAAAGGCTTGGTTTAGACCGTCGCAGAAAGCCTTGAAGTTGACCCTAGGCCGATTGCGGAAAAGGACTGCGGCACCAATTTTACCGGATGCGTCAGACATGGGATACTCTACCACTCTCTATACTTGTGCATAGCTTGCGCAGAATGACGTCATCAATAAGGCGCCGCAGCGGCGTTGTGGTGG
>CAYWNJ010000272.1:0-3933 GCA_964459535.1 uncultured Rhodobacterales bacterium | reverse complement strand
GATCATTGCGATGACCTTGCTGACAACGCCGATAGGGGTGCGGTTGGCCCATGCGATGGATCCGGGTCCGCTAAAGCGGGTGTTCGCCTTTTTCTTGGTCCTTGTGGCGCTGAATATGCTCAGGCGCGGCCTATGCTGCTAGAGGAGTTTACCCGGCGCGGATGGGTGACCTTTCCGGCAGAAGAGGCGACGCTGGCCTGGGTCCATCACGCGCTGCCTGCGGCGCTGCACGCTTTGAAAGATCCGGCGCTGGCTGCGATGTATCAATGCGAAGAGACCTGGTTTGTCGGGCTTGATGCGCTACCCAATGATACTGCTGGCGCAATCCAGTCGGGCCCGGTCTTGTCTGGCGCGGCAGTGCGTTTTGCAACAGAGCTATGCGGCACCTGGCCCGCCCTGCATCGCGGGCAGCTTTCGGTTGTGTTTCCGGGATATCCGCGCGCCAGAACAGGCGAAAGCGCGGCAGCGTTTCGTTATCGCCAGCGCCGGGATGCTGCGCATGTCGATGGGGTTACAGGCATTGGCACGCCCAAGCGTCGCTTTGTGCGTGAGCCGCACCGGTTTATCTTAGGGGTTGCATTGAATGACGCGGCCCCCGAGGCCGCGCCTTTAGTGGTTTGGGACGGCAGCCATGAAAAAATGAAAGCGGCCTTTCGTGACCTTCTGAAAGACCAGCCGAACCCGGCGCAAGTCGATGTGACCGAGGCCTATCAAACCGTCCGCGCCCTTTGCTTTGAGACGTGCCCGCGCGTGCCGCTGCCGCTCAAACCTGGCGAAGCGGTGCTGCTTGATCGTATGGCCCTGCATGGAGTCGCGCCCTGGGCCGCTACTGTCGGGGAAAGCCGGATGATCGCCTATTTTCGCCCGCCAAGCCCGTCGGTAGCACATTGGTTGCAAGCGCCTTAGAGTATCTGATCTTAGACTTGCGGACTTTCTTTCCGAATTTATCTCTGGCGCAGCGGGCGCTGCTGCGTCGTGTTTCCGATTGAGCCATACGAACCCATACCTTCCCCGGCGCCGATTACATTTACAAATTGAGGTGCTATATGCTCAAACGCAAGACGAGATGAGTTTTCCTGAGTGTTACACTGATCGCTATGATTGTAGCAGTTGCTGGGTGGCTCATACAAAACTCTCTGGATCTTCAAATCCGCATAGGGCGCCGACTTTGCTGACCCGTTGGGTTGCTTTCTGCAATAGATGCCGCGTTTGAGAGAGACCCAGGTGACCAACCTGCCGTCTATCTTGGGAAGATTACCGGCTAATTTGAATACGTCATTTTCTGATTGAACAAAACGAGCTGTAATCGGCGGCAGGGTTTCGTAGCGCAACAGAAGGTCATCTCACTGCGCGGGAACACATCAGGAGACAGACAACGATGCCTCAGCCTCAAAGACCTTGAGCTCTTTGGTGATGCGGCTTGCGCTCCCCCCCCCCTCAACTATAGTGCCCGCTTCTATGCATTGGAGACGAAATTATGGCGCAAGTCGGTGTTATCATGGGCAGCCAATCTGATTGGCGCACAATGCGCGCCGCGGTCGAAGTTTTGGACAGTTTGCAACTACGCTAAGAAACGCGCATTGTCTCGGCGCATCGAACGCCAGACCGGCTTTGGGACTATGGCACCACCGCGGTGGAACGTGGACTTAAGGTGATTATCGCAGGTGCGGGCGGCGCCGCGCATTTGCCTGGAATGATGGCGTCCAAAACCATGCTGCCGGTGATTGGTGTTCCCGTCGAAACCAAGGCGCTTTCGGGTGTCGATTCGCTGTATTCAATCTTGCAAATGCCGCGCGGGTTTCCAGTTGCGACGATGGCGATTGGAGCGACGGGGGCAGCGAATGCCGCTTTGCTCGCCGCTCAAATCGTTGCCCTTTCAGATACAGCGCTGGCCACGCGTTTGCAGACGTGGCGCACGGCGCTTTCGGCCTCTATTCCGCAGGAGCCCCGCGATGAATGAACCGCTTCGGCCCGGCAGTGTGATTGGCATACTCGGCGGCGGCCAACTTGGCCGGATGCTCTCGGTCGCCGCCGCCCGTTTGGGGTTTCGTAGCCACATTTTCGAGCCTGGCATCTCTCCTCCCGCTGCCGATGTCGCCCATGCGCTGACAACAGCGCCTTATGAAGATGTGGATGCGTTGAACGCTTTTGCGAAAAGCGTCGACATCGTCACGTACGAATTTGAGAATGTGCCAACCACTGCGCTTGATTTGATTGAGGCACAGTGCCCAATTCGACCAGGGCGCGAGGCGTTGCGTGTCAGCCAAGACCGCCTGATCGAAAAGGACTTTTTGGCGCATCTTGGCTTATCTGTTGCCCCATATGCCGATGTCCCAGATATCGCCGCACTCAGCGCAGCGCTTGCAAAGCTTGGAACGCCCGCGATCCTTAAAACCCGCCGTTTTGGCTATGACGGCAAAGGGCAAGTGCGCATATCGGACGCGCGGGATGCGCAGGACGCCCTGCAAAGCCTTAACGGTGCGCCAGCAATCCTCGAAGCCGTTGTTGACTTTACCAGCGAGGTCTCGGTGATCGTAACGCGCGGCGCAGATGGGCAGGTGGCCTGTTTTGATCCCGGAGAGAACATACATGCGGAAGGCATTTTGCGCACCACACGGGTGCCCGCCCGCCTCTCCGCCGGTCTGCGCGCTGATGCTGTTCTGCTGGCCGGGCGCATTGTGAATGCGCTCGACTACGTTGGCACTATGGGGGTCGAGCTCTTCGTGACGCGGCAGGGGCTTGTCGTGAACGAGATTGCGCCGCGTGTGCATAATTCTGGCCATTGGACACAAAACGGATGCACAACGGATCAGTTTGAGCAGCATATGCGCGCGGTGACTGGATGGCCCTTGGGTGCGGCGACCCGCTATGCGGATATTGAGATGGAAAATCTGATTGGCGATGATATCGCGCAGGTCCCCGAGCTCTTGATGCAAGATGATCTCGCCCTTCATCTCTATGGTAAGGCAGAGACCCGCCCTGGCCGCAAAATGGGGCACGTCAATCGGATCATTCGGAATATCTCACCTTCTTATAGCGTTTCGGTTTGAACCTGAGACACCATTGGCCGTGAGCGGATATTGCCACAGCACACAGAGCCGGGCGAGAGCCAGACCGCGGGATGGTGATTGCGACCTCGATTCCGCGCGATTTATGGCAGCAACCATGGCGCGACACCCGAGCGAAGCGCCAAGCTTCGCCCAAAAGCCAGCCCGGGGGGCGGTCTGGCTTTCGCCCGGCGGCCTGCGGCCTTGACTCCGGGCGGGGTGCTTTGCGGCAATGTCTGCTTCCGGCCAATTATGCCTTAGGTTCAAACCGAAGCGCTATGGGTCAGTATCCCCAAGTCCAACACTCGCCGCGAATACCTGGTTTTTGCACATGCGTCACATGCGCATCTCACGACCAAACAGCCCTGATCCCACTACGTCAAACCGCATACAGCAGGAGGGCCCGGAACCCGTGATCTTGACGACAAATTCGCCGATTTGTTGGTGATAACAATCTGAACATCTGTTTCAAAGCATGACCAAAATCGAGCCGCACAATTTTCGGTTGTTAAGCATTATATCGCCAAACCCCTGCGGGATGATGATTTACGCCGCATCGACAAAATGTTTATCGAAGCAACAGCGTAATCCCGATCTGAACTGCCCAACCTTAAACCTCCGGCATATCCGGCAATACTTTGCCGCAACTCCAAATCCGCCGTGTCCGCTTCTTGCACAAATAGCCCGCCGGGAAGGTGGGCAAATCCCAGGGTCAGGACTCACTAACCTCACGCAACGACTTTTGCCGTTTCGACAACCGCGTGCAGCAGTACATCTGCCCCCGCCCTCGCCCACTCTTTGGTGATTTCTTCGGCCTCGTTATGGCTAATCCCATCAACGCAAGGGCACATGATCATCGCGGTTGGCGCAACCTGATTGATCCAGC
>CAYWNJ010000271.1:0-3936 GCA_964459535.1 uncultured Rhodobacterales bacterium | reverse complement strand
CCTTAGACTTTGAGATTGGGGATGATTTGCTTTTTGCGGCTCATAATGCCGGGCAAGGTCACGGTATCGCCACTAACTTGCGCGCCAAAGCTTTTCTCCGCCACCGATTTGACCTGGTCATTGGGGACAAAGAGCGTCGCCTCTTCATTCAAAATATCAACGACAAAGAGCAAGATTTGATCGGCACCGTCCTGCTGAGCGACCTCTGGCATGGAGGCCATAAGGCTGTCCTTGCGCGCGAGGATCATTTTGGGCGCGGTGGTCTCGAGGACAGAGACCCGGAATTGAACGCCGTCTACGGTGTATTCTTTGCTATCCATGCAGAGCAGCTCGGCGTCGGTCAGGGCGGAGACGTCCGATTTTGCCTCGAACATCTCGGCGGCATAGGCGGATAGGTCGATGCCGAGCGCCGCGGCGAGCTCTTCTGCGACAGCTCTGTCTTCTGCCGTTGTGGTGGGTGAGCGGAACTCCAGCGTATCGCTGAGGATGCAAGAGAGCATCATGCCTTTGATCGCATCTGGAGCCTCAGCCATAGGCGCACCGATCATCTTGTGCATGATCGTTGCAGTGCAGGCGAGTGGTTCGATGCGGATTTCAATCGGTCCTTTTGTCTCTAACCCGCCGACAAGTTTGTGATGGTCGATAATGGCGCGGATATCTGCGGCGTTGATGTTGTCTGGCAGCTCTGCCGGGTTGTTGGTGTCCACGATCACGACGGGTTGTTCTGCCTCTAAAGATTGGATTATCCGCGGGGTTGGGAGATTCCATTTTTTCAAGGCAAACGCCGCTTCGGTGCTGGGCTGTCCGAGCAAGACGGCCTCGGCCGGGTCTTTGCAGATTTCGCTGAGATACCATGCCCAGATAATGGGGGAACCGGTGCTGTCTGTGTCCGGGGATTTGTGGCCAAAAACAAGTGTACTCATAGGGTGCCTCATCGGGAGATCGTCGTTTTGTCGGCGTTATAGGCGCGGGCGTTGGCTTTGTCACCTGCGGCGTTTGGCGCATCTTTATTTTTGGGATGAGGGGGCTTGCTGCCCCCTCAAACTCCCCCGGGATATTTCTGGCAAGAGGAAAGGGCTAGAGGCCGAGCTCAAAGCGGGTTTTCTTAGGTAATTTGGCGCAGATCATCTCGTAAGAGGTTTTGATATGGGCCTTTAGGTCTTCGGCGGAATGGGCGCTCGGGTCGTGGGCTTGGATCCATTTAAGGCCGCGGGACGCGAGGTAGGGGGCGGGGCGCATGCCGGGCATGTCGCTGAGCACTTCAAAGCCAAGCTCGGTGACTTTGAAGGTGAAGGCGTCCTGGCCGTTATTCCATCCGCAGAGAGCAAAGACTTTACCGCCAACTTTCCAGACGTCCGAATTGCCCCATTGGATCACATGGGTGGTGGCGGGCAGGGCGGCGCAAAAGCGATTGAACTCTTCGCGGGTCATTGCCTCAGCATAAAGGAGGCTGCTACCCTCTGGCTATGGCCAAAATACGGGAAATGGATCTTTATCCGCCGATCAAGAGTTTTTTGGAAAATCAGGGATATGACGTAAAGTCCGAGATTGGTGCTGCGGATGTGGTGGCGCAGCGGGGGCAGGAGGCGCCGCTTATTGTTGAGCTAAAGACCGGGTTTTCGCTCGCCTTGGTGCATCAATGTGTGGAGCGGCTGCGGGTTACGGATCATGTTTACATGGCGGTGGCACGGGGCAAGGGACGGCGCTTTTACAAGTCCGTTCAGCGGATGGTGGTGCTGTGCCGTCGGCTTGGCTTGGGTTTGATAACCGTGCGCTTGAGCGACGGGTTGGTGCAAGTACATTGCGACCCGGGCGCGTACGCCCCGCGCAAATCATCGGCGCAGAAGGCCTCTTTACTCCGAGAATTTGCGCGCCGCCGGGGGGATCCGAATACAGGGGGGCAGGGGCGTGCTGGCCTTATGACGGCCTATCGGCAGGATGCGCTGCAATTGGCGCTCTATCTCTCTAAGCAGGGTATTTGCAGAGGGTTTGAAGTTGCGCGCGCGACCGGGGTTGAGGCTGCGACACGAATGATGCGGGACAACCATTATGGCTGGTTTGAGCGCATGGGCACGGGTCGCTACGGGCTCAGCGCGCTTGGTGCTGCGGAGGTTGAGAAACGGGGTGGCGAATTAGAAGGGGGCACGGGTGAGTGAGAACCCCTCTTGCGAGAGCAGCTCCAGAAGGCCGCCGTGACCGCCCAGATGCGCCGCGCCGACTGCGACCAGAAGGTTGCCCTCGGCGGTGCGCAGGACATCCATCCAGTTCCGGTTGCGGCGCAGCAATAGGCCGTCGAGCATTTTCTCGATCTCGGCATCAAAGACCGCTTTGTCGATATCAAGCCAATCGCGGGCCAGGATCGCGCTGATGGGCATAATCGCGGTGTGGTTTTGCGCAAAGTAAAGCTCTTTGAGTGTTGCCAGCCCGTCCGTTGATTGCTGCGTTGAAAGCAGGCCAAGATGCATCGCTTGGATTTGATCGGGGATTGGCTCATTTGAGAAGATGTCGATCAGGGTGGTAAAGGGCTCGATTGCCTCGACAGGCGTGCCTGCTGTTCGGGCCGTGTCGATGATCTGATGATCAAGGCCGCGCTTTCCGCTTGCAAGCTGCCGGGTGGCGCAGGGCGGGATTGCGAGCGACAGAGACAAAAACCAAGGCTGCATCTGCGCGGCAACGGCAGGCGGGATGCCGCGTTCCCGCGCGGCACTGGCAACCGCTTGCCATATATCTGCGGGCAGCCGTTCAATCAGAGAGGGGCCGGGAATGCGAATAAGCTCGGGATGCGCGGACAAATAGGCTTGAAGCTGCGCTTCACCTTCGGGGGTTGCTTCGACAAGGACCTTGTCCACGGTTTGAATGATTGGGCTCAGCTGATCGGCAATCGCGTGTAATCGGGGATCGTAGACATGAATTGTTCCCACAAGGTGAAAGCGCTGGTTCCCGCGCTCTGCAATCCAATGGTTGCCGGTTTGGTAGGGGACATCCGACAGGCGCTCTGCCAGCTCGGCTTGCTGCGCGGGTGACAGCGCGCTACTGTGATCGCGGCCCGTGCAATCTTGGGCGTGCAGGAGCGATGGAAAGAGCAGGCAAAGAGCAAGTAGAACGCGGCGCATTGAGGATTTTCCCAGCTAGGACAGCCCATCTTAGCCCGCCTACGCGGTGGCGCAATCAAAACTCCGCCGCAAAAGTCAGGGCCCTAGAAAAAATTTCGGAGTTGGGTTGTTGACACGCCGGGAGGGCGCCCTTAGCTAGCGCTTCATTAGCACTCGCGCAATGTGAGTGCTAATGGGATGAATTGTCATCCCAAGGGAGAAACTTTGAGCTGCAAGGAGCTGCAAAGATGGCATTGAAACCGCTTCATGACCGTGTGCTGGTGCGCCGTACCGAAAGCGAAGAGAAAACTGCTGGTGGGTTGATTATCCCCGATAGCGCAAAGGAAAAGCCTTCCGAGGGCGAGATCGTGGCCGCAGGCCCCGGCGCGCGCAAGGACAGCGGAGAGCTGATCGAGATGGCTGTTAAGCCAGGCGACAAGATCCTCTTTGGCAAATGGTCGGGCACCGAGGTCACCATTGATGGCGAAGAGCTGTTGATGATGAAGGAAAGCGACATCATGGGGATCATCGAGTAATCGAGCCCTCTGCTGCGGCGCGCCGGCGTGCGCGTCTGACGCAATACTCTAATTAGGAGAAGAAAATGGCTGCAAAGGACGTCAAATTTGACACCTCCGCCCGCGACAAGATGCTCAGCGGCGTGAACATTTTGGCCGACGCCGTGCGCGTTACGCTTGGCCCCAAAGGCCGCAACGTGGTTCTGGACAAATCCTTTGGCGCGCCGCGCATCACAAAGGATGGTGTATCGGTTGCCAAAGAGATCGAGCTTGAGGACAAGTTCGAAAACATGGGCGCGCAGATGGTCAAAGAAGTGGCCCAGCGCACC
>CAYWNJ010000270.1:0-3939 GCA_964459535.1 uncultured Rhodobacterales bacterium | reverse complement strand
ATGAACCGACCTGATGCAAACTCGGCCTGGGCCAAAGATCGGGCGCATGTGCTGCACCCTTACACAGATTTTTCCAGCTTCCATGCAACCGGTAGCCAAGTCATTGAGCAGGCCGAGGGCATGTATGTCACCGATAGTGACGGGCGCAAATTACTTGACGGGATCGCCGGGCTTTGGTGCGTGAATATCGGGCATGGACGGCAAGAGATGGCCGATGCCATCGCCAAGCAAGTCATGCAGATGCAATACTACAACCCCTTTGGGCATTCGACCAATGTGCCTGCGGCCGAGCTGGGCTATTGGCTCGCGCAGCACGCGCCGGGGGATTTGAACCATGTCTACTATACCTGTGGCGGCTCGACCGCGAATGACGCCGCCATTCGGCTGGTTCACTATTATAACTCGATGCGCGGCCTGCATCTGAAAAAGAAGATTATCAGCCGCAATAGCGCCTATCACGGCGCGACATATGTCGCGGCAGAGCTGACAGGCATTCAAGCGACCAAGCTTAGCTTTGACCGTGTGGGCCAAGACTTTATCCACCATATTTCCGCCGCCAATATGTATGCCAAGCCGGACGAGATGACCGAGGACGCCTATTGCGACTTTTTGGTGCATGAGTTTGAAACCCGCATTGACCAGCTGGGCGCGGGCACTGTCGCGGCCTTTATTGCCGAGCCGATCATGGGCGCGGGCGGTGTCTTGGTCGCGCCCAAAGGCTATCATCGCCGGATGTGGGAGGTCTGCAAGCGGCACGACATCCTCTATATCGCCGATGAGGTGGTGACGGCGTTTGGCCGCTTGGGCCAGTGGTTCGCGTCCGAGGCCGTCTTTGACTACCAGCCCGATATCCTGGTTTCGGCCAAGGGCATCACCTCTGGCTATATTCCCCTAGGCGCGACGCTTATCTCGGACGAGATCTATGAGGTGATCAGCAAGCCTCAATGCGAGGGGGGCGTCTTTTCGATGGGGCTGACCTATTTTGGTCACCCGGTCGCCTGCGCGGCGGCTTTGAAAAACATCGAGATTATGGAGCGCGAGAAGTTGCTCGATAACGCCGATACGGTTGGCGCCGCCTTTCAGGCCGAGGCGCAAAGGCTGCGCGCCCTGCCCCATGTCGGAGACGTTCGGGGCCTTGGGCTGATGATGGCGATTGACCTGGTGGCGGACAAACAGACCAAAGAGGGGTTGCCGCTCAGCGCGCAGGCGGGTGAGACGGTCTTTAAACACTGCGTCGATCTGGGCGTTATCGTTAGACCTGTTGGGGACCGTATCGTGCTCTCGCCGCCGATCATCATGACCAAAGCGCAAGGCGTCGAAATCGTTGACGCCCTAGAGCAAGCCATCTTGCGTTTTGCCGAGGGCTAGGGTTGGGATCGAACAAATGAGTGATCTTGTCGTTAGCCTGATTGCGCCACCGGGAAAGCTCGCCACGTCAGACGTTGAGGGCCTGCGCAGCGCTTGGGCAGGCAAAGCGCTACGTTGGCTCGCCCCGGATCAAGCGGCAGAGTTTAGCATTCCAGCCGTGCCACCTGATCGCTGGGAGAGATGGTCTGACCTGCAAGAGCATTCTGTCGACCTCGTGGTGCAACCCGCTGAGGGGCGGCGCAAGCGTTTGCTGCTTGCGGATATGGACAGCACGATGATCCAGCAAGAATGCATTGACGAGCTGGCCGAGATGGCCGGGGTTGGCGCGCGGGTCAAGGCCATCACAGCGCAGGCCATGGATGGGGCGCTCAATTTCGAAGAAGCGATGCGCGCGCGCGTTGCGCTTCTCAAAGGCTTACCCGAGCAGGTGATCGGCTCCGTTCTCGCGGACCGGATTACCTATACACCTGGCGGCGCCGTTCTGTTGGCCACGATGAAGGCACACGGGGCCTATACAGCGCTGGTCTCTGGCGGGTTCACCGCCTTTACCGAAGCCGTTGCGGCGCATTTAGGCTTTGATATGCACCGTGCGAATGTCCTTGGAATAGCTGAGGATCAACTCACCGGCTTGGTTGAAGAACCGGTCCTGGGGCAACAATCCAAGATTGATGTTTTGGACACACTAACGGCAAAGCTTGGGATCACCGATGATCAGGTGATCGCAGTTGGGGATGGTGCAAATGATCTGGGCATGCTGGGGCGTGCGGGCCTTGGCGTTGCGCTGCATGCCAAACCAACGGTCGCCCAAGCTTGCCACGTCCGGATTAACTTTGGCGATCTCACCGCGCTTTTATTTCTTCAGGGCTACACGTCAGAGGCGTTTGTCACCTCTTAGGCGGGGAGGTCTTGGTAGACCTGAGCAATTCCTAGGCACAGAGGCAAAGCCTCGTTCACAACTTGGCAATTTCCTGCCAATAGTGGTTTATCGCGGCCTAATTTTCGCGTAACGTTAAGACATGTCGATAAAGAGGGCAGCCCAGGCAAGAGGCTGCGGAACTGAGGCAACGGATCGACTGGAGGCAAAGTGACAATGAACTGGATTTCGAGTATCGGTGCAGTAGCGCTCTCAATATGCGTCGCGCAAGGCGCAATCGCCCAAGAAGAAAGCTCCAATGTCGTCGGAGAAAACACCGATTGGAATGTATTCATCGATGATAATCCAACGGAATGCTGGGCCGTATCCGCTCCAAAAGAGACCGTTAACACACGCGGCGGGCAGGTTGTTGCCGCAACGCGCGGGCAGATTTTGTTGATGGTTTTTTATCGTCCAAGCGCAAATGCAAGGGGTCAAGTCGCCTTCACCGGCGGTTATCCCTTCCGCGAAAACAGCACTGTCGCGCTTAAGATTGATGGCACAGATTTCGAACTTTTTATTGATGGTGAATGGGCCTGGCCCGCGACGAGCGCTGAGGACGAGAGGATTGTACGCGCAATGAAGCGTGGTTCTCGGGCCATCATTACGGGGATTTCCACCCGAGGCACCACAACCAAAGATACGTTCTCGCTACTCGGATTTACAGCCGCCGTTGAAGATGCAGAAGCCCGCTGTAGTAGCTAATGACCGTCAAAATCATTCACCTGCTCTGCGTGATGGGCTGGATGACGGGTGTTTTTGCAGTCCCCCGCGCGCTGATCTACTGGAAGCGTGATTTTGAACGGACGGGTGAGGACGGCCCTCTGGGCGATCTCACCTTTCGCATCTACCGCTTTTCCGCCGGGCTCGGGGTGCTCGCGGTTGCGACCGGGCTCTGGCTAAGCTGGGGCTTGGGCTTTCCAAGCTGGAGTTTGCTAAAGATTGGCCTGGTTGGACTCCTTATTGGACACTATGCCTGGACCGGGGCGCTGGTTTCCCAAGCACGGCGCGGCATTTTTCAGCATAGCGATATGTGGCTTCGGGTGTTTAACGAGGCAAGTGTCATCGGGGTCATTGCCATCTTGTGGATTGTTGTCGCCAAACCCTTTTGATTTTCCCCCGCGCCCGTATATAGAGCCGCATCGCCACTAGCGGAGAGGCCCATGCCCCAAGCGCCCATCACGCAAGACGTCCTGACCCTTCCGCGCAAATTGCCAGAGGGTCCACGTAACCTGGTTGGCTTAACACGCGAGGCGATGCGCGTGGCGCTGATCGAGATAGGCACGCCAGAAAAGCAGGCCAAAATGCGGGTGGGTCAGATCTGGCAGTGGATCTATCAATGGGGCAAGCGCGACTTTGCCGAAATGACCAACTTAGCCAAAGGCTATCGCGCTCAACTGGCCCAGCATTTTGTGATTGAGATCCCTCAAGTTGTCTCCAAGCAGGTCAGCACGGACGGCACGCGCAAATGGCTGGTGCAGATCGCCGGAGGGCATGAGGTCGAGGTCGTCTACATCCCCGAAGAGGATCGCGGCACGCTCTGTATTTCCTCGCAAGTCGGCTGCACGCTAACCTGCTCATTTTGTCATACCGGCACGCAAAAACTGGTGCGCAACCTGACGGCAGGTGAAATCGTTGGCCAGATCATGCTGGCGCGC
>CAYWNJ010000269.1:0-3978 GCA_964459535.1 uncultured Rhodobacterales bacterium | reverse complement strand
CTTAAACAATCTCGCCGATGGTCGCTCTAAGCTCCAGCAGCGCGGCCCCCTCGCGCTCTAACCCCGCCTCAATCGCTGAACGGACCGACCCAACCGCCGCAATCGCGGCAACCCCAAGCGCCAAACAGCCCAGCAGCACGCGAAAGCCCTTGAGCCCAGCGCGCAGCTCCCGCGCTGCAAAGCGGGCGGAGAGCGCCACGCTCATGCGGCGGCCCCTGCAGGCTCGGAAATGCGTCCATCGGCCAAGGGCACAATGCGGTCGCAGCGGGCCGCGAGATCCGGTGCATGTGTCACCAGAACCAAGGTCGCCCCGTGCCGCTCTTGCAGGCTAAAAAGCAGCTCTATAATCGCCGCGCCGTTGGCCCCATCCAGATTACCTGTTGGCTCATCCGCGAGCAAAATGGTGGGGCGGGTGACGGCGGCGCGCGCCAGGGCGACGCGCTGCTGCTCTCCGCCTGACATCTGACTGGGGTAGTGATCCAAACGATGCCCCAGGCCCGTCGTCTCTAATTCAGCCCGCGCCCGCTCGAACGCGTTCCGGTCGCCCGCAAGCTCAAGCGGCGTTGCGACGTTTTCGAGCGCCGTCATCGTCGGGATCAAATGAAAGCTTTGAAAGACAACGCCCATATGATCCAAACGGAACCGGGCGAGCGCGTCCTCATCCATCCTGCCCAAGTCATTGCCCAGCGCGCGAACAGTCCCGCCCGTGGCCCGCTCAAGCCCCCCCATCAACATCAGCAGCGAGGATTTGCCAGAGCCAGACGGCCCCACCAAGGCAAGGCTTTCGCCGCGCCGGACCTGCATCGTGATCCCATGCAGAATATCGACACGTCCAGCATTGCCATCCAGTGACAATGAGACATCTTTAAGAGTTAGCACGGTATCAGACATGGGGATGCTCGTTTTGGGGTACTTGGGATATGGAGGCAAGTTGATGCGTGACAAGGTTTTTCTGGCGTTTCTTTGGTTCTTTGCAGCGCCCGCCTCGGCAGAACCTGTTGTCATTGCAGCGTTGGGCGATTCGCTGACCCAAGGATATGGGCTACCCGCTAAGCAAGGGTTTATCCCGCAGCTTGAGGGTTGGCTTAACGCGCAAGGGGCCGAGGTACGCTTGATCAACGCGGGCGTTTCCGGGGATACCAGCGCCGGCGGGTTGGCGCGGATCGGCTGGACGCTTGAACCGGAAGTTGATGGCCTGATCGTCGCGCTCGGCAGCAATGATTTCTTGCGCGGGATAGACCCGGCTAATACGCGGGTCAACCTGCAAGCCATCGTCCAAGCCGCCATCGCCGCCGATGTCCAGGTGCTCTTGGTCGGAGCCCAGGCGCCCGGCAATTACGGGCCTGACTATAAGCAAAGCTTTGACGCGATCTACCCGGATCTGGCGAAAGAGTATGACCTACTCTTTGCCCAGAGCTTTTTCACAGGGCTAGGCACGCTCGACGATCCCGCGACCCAGCGCGCTTATTTCCAAGCAGATGGGCTGCACCCCAACGCAGCGGGCGTCTCAAAGATTGTTGCAGCCTTTGGCCCAAACGTGCTGTCACTGATCGAACGAATTGAGCAAAAGTGAACAGTATGGCCTGGCGACCGAATTTGGATCTTGTTTCCGCTTAGCCCCAGCCAGCCGAAGGATGGCAACGCGCCGACCGCCCCGTTTTGCCGGAGGCAAACCTACGGTTTGACGGGCGGCGCGATCACGCCTCCCCTCAGACCGGCGCTATCCGAATGGCTGCGGGGTGCCTAAGGTTTAGGGTTGGAGGCATTAGGCCCGACAAAAGCCGCATAGGAACGAAGACGGACCAAAGACGATCAAATCAGAATTTAACGACAAAGGCCCCTAAGCCGCTCAGAACCAATATAGACGGTAAGCGAAGCGTTCAGCGCATTCGCAAGCGCGGTCAGACGCGCCGCTGCCGCCTCGCCATAAAGCGGGCCTGCCTCTTGGGTCAGATGGAGCTCAAGCTCGCAACGCTTGGGACGCCACCTCATCTCGCCCATCTCTTGCTGCGCTTGCATCCAGAACATCGCGCCAAAGCGCATCGCACGCCCTAGAACCTCAGCAGCGCGGTGCTCCTTCTCGTCAACCATGCCAAGCAGCGCATCCAGGCGCGCGCCCTCTTGCCGCGAGCTATAGCGATACATCAGCGCCAGGCCCAGAAACACCCGCTCGCTATGCTTCAGCCCGCCGAGATTGGCGCGGGTCGCATAGTCAAAGCAGACCTCCGCGCGATAATCGGGATGCGCGCGCCAGCTGACATCATGCAAAAGGCACGCGGCCTTGATCAAACGCTTCCGCGTCGCAGGCTCGTTGCGAAAAAGCGGCAGGATAAAGTGGTAAAGCGTGCGCCCAAAGCCCGGCACCCGCGCATCCTTGGCCTCGGCAAAGCGGCAGGCTTCGATCAGCGGATCGCGCGCGCGCAGGCGGGCGGGCAGTTGCTCATAGAGCATCCCTTCGCGAATGCCATAGGCCGACAGCGCAATGTCCTTTGGCTTGACCTGCCGCACCAGCAGCCCCAGCACCTCGGCGGCATAGCGCACCAAGGCCATCCGCTGGGCCGAGATCCCGCAGGCGGCGCGCAGCTCGGCCTCATCGGCCTCTGCAATATAGCGGATGGTCTTGCGCACCGCGTCCCGGCTCATCCGGTATTCATGCAGCACCCAGAGCGGATAGCCGCGGCGCACCATGTCGATCTTGGCAATCGCGCGCCACGAGCCGCCAACCAGAAAGAGCCGATCCCGCTGCGGCCCCAGCTCCGTGCCCATCTGGCGCAGCGCCTCGGCGATATGGGCTTTGCGGCCCTTTTTGCCGCCCTTAATCCCTTGCAGCTTGAGCGGGCCAAGCTGCGCGCTGATCCGCTTGCCCACGCGCCCCTCACTGATCTCGGCCAGCTCAAGCGAGGAGCCGCCGATATCGCAAACGAGCCCGTAAGCCCCCGGCCAACCCAGCAACACGCCTTGAGCCGACAGCCGTGCCTCTTCCCGCCCGTTGATCACCCACAGCTTGAGACCCGTCTCGCGCAGCACCTCCGCGCAGAAATCGGGGCCATCCTCGGCATCGCGCACAGCGGCGGTGGCAACAGCGGTGAGCGGAGGCAGGTCCATCCCTTCGGCGAGGCGCTGAAACCGCTGGAGCGCACCAATCGCGCGGCGGCGGCCCTCGGGGCTGAGGCGTCCAGTCTCGCCCAGACCCGCGCCGAGGGCACACATGATCTTTTCATTGAAGAAATAGGCGGGGCTGCGGGCGGCGCCGTCAAAGACCACCAGCCTGACCGAGTTCGAGCCGACATCGACCACCCCGACCCGCGCCAGCGCCCGTGCAGAGGGGTCATCAAACAGCGGTCGCCCAAAGGGTCCCCAATCCGGCTCTTGCGCCCCGTCCATCTGCTGCTCTCCCCCCGAGCCATGCCCTTGGGCGGAACCATGCGCGAGCGCGCCGCGTGCGTCAATCCTCAAGCGCCGCGAGTATGTCGGCGCGCAGACGTGTGGCCTTTTCATAATAGTAGCTGCTATGCACCGGATCATAGACCTCAAGCGCCGCCCCAACATGGCTCAACGCCTGCCGCAACGCACCCTGCGGATCTGTGCAGCTGTCATGCTCGGATAAGCTAAGATACAATAGCGCCAAATTCTCCTGCGTTTCCGCCCAGTGTTGCGGCATCTCCGTCCGCGTGCGGACCTCAAGCGCAGCTTCATAGGCCGCAACAGCGCGGGACAGCAAGGCAGTGCCCTCGGACCCCTTGGTGCGGCTGCCTTGGGTTTGTAGCGCGCCCGCGAGGTTTTGCTGGGTCATGGCCCAATCCACCGGAAACGCCGCGCGCGTGCGCACCTCAAGCGCCGATTCATACGCCGCAACAGCGCGGGACAGCAAGGCGGTGCCCTCGGAACCCTGGGCGCGGCTGCCTTGGGTCTCTAGCGCCATGGCGAGGTTTTGCTGGGTCATGGCCCAATCCACCGGAAACGCCGCGCGCGTGCGCA
>CAYWNJ010000268.1:0-3982 GCA_964459535.1 uncultured Rhodobacterales bacterium | reverse complement strand
GGCGAAAGCCAGACTGCGGGATGGCGATCGCGACCTTAATTCTGCGCGATTTATGGCAGCAACCATGGCGCGACACCTGAGCGAAGCACCAAGCTTAGCCCAAAAGCCAGCCCGGGGGGCGGTCTGGCTTTCGCCCGGCGGCCTGCGGCCTTGACTCCGGGCGGGGTGCTTTGTGGCAATGTCTGCTTCCGGCCAATTGTGTCTCAGCTTCAAACTGAGACGCTATAAGATATTACAATCTAAGGATTAATCTGGATCGGCGTCCCGTTGCGCACCATCGCATAGATCTCCTCCATCTCGCGATTGGTCACGGCAATGCAGCCCCAGGTCCAGTCATTCTTCCCGATGGTCCAAAAGCTCGATTCCCCATGGATGAAAATATCGCCGCCGGGCTCTTTCCCAAGCGCGCGGGCCTCAGCGATATCGGTCGCGTTGGGATAGGAAATGCCCAAGGATAGATGAAACTGACTGTTCGGATTGCGCCGGTCGATATAATAAAGACCCTCTGGCGTTTTCCCGTCGCCCTCAATGAACTTATTGCCAATAGGCGCAAAGCCTAGATCAATCGTATAACTTCTCAGCACCGTATCATTGTGGAACAAGAACATGCGCCGCGCGCCTTTGTTCACGACAATATAGGTCACCTCTGGCCCGTCATATGTTTTAAACTTGGTGCTGCACGCCGACAAAATAGCCGAAACAAACCCGCCAAGAATAAGTGTTCTGCGTTTCATAAACGGATCCAAAGCCCCTAGCCGCGCGCTTTGTATACAGAGGTTTTTCCAGATGAATAGTCACGCCCGCGTGAACGCAGCGACAAGCTCGACATGCGGCGACCAGCGAAATTGATCAATCGGCTGAACTGGGCCCATCTCAAAGCCCGCTTGCACCAAAACAGAGGCATCCTGCGCAAAACTGACCGGGTTGCACGAGACATAAGCAATGCGCGAAACCGCGCTTGCCGCGAGTTGCGCCACCTGCGCCCGCGCGCCTGCGCGGGGCGGGTCAAGGACAACAAACTCATAGGGCTTTAACTCGTCGGGGAGCAAGGGGCGGCGAAATAAGTCACGGATCTCGGCCGTCACGGCTTTGAGACCAGATGTATTGCGGGCTGCTGCCTCAAGCGCTTGGACCATGTCTTGCGCCCCCTCGACGGCATGAACCGCGGCACTTTCCGCAAGCGCAAAGCTGAACGTGCCGCATCCGGCAAATAGATCCAGCGCGTTGCCCGCACCTTGCGCGATCTCTAGTACCGCCGTTTGGAGTTGCACTTGCGCCGCCTGAGTCGCTTGCAGAAAAGCGCCAGGGGGCGGCACCACATAGGCGGGGCCAAGACGCTGGCGCGGTGGGTGACGTTGCAGCATCACCTCTCCGCTCCAGGCCAGACGGGCGATTTTCATCTGATCACAATACGCGCCAAGCTGAACCTGCATCTCGGCGCCCAATTCCTTTCCGCCGGTCACAGCAATGTCCAAACCGTCCTCAGAGGCCGTCGCCAGAAGCGCCAGCGCCGTGCTGCGCGAGGCGCCAAGCTTGGCCAGATGCCGCGCGATATCGAAGGCTGGCGCGAGGCGCGGGTCGAGAATGGCGCAATGTCGCACGTCAACGATCGTCTCAGAGCGGCGCCCATGGAAGCCCGCCAGCGCGCCAGCCTTTGTGCGGCGTGCCGCAATTTTAACCCGCCGCCGCGCAGCAATCGGCGAGGAGAGGGGCGCGCAGACCTCGCCCCTGAGGCCGCAACGTGCGAGCGCCGTGCGCACCAACGCGCGCTTCCAATCGGCCACCAAAGAGTCATTGGCATGTTGGACCGCACAGCCGCCACAGGCGTTATAATGGGCGCAAATCGGCTTTATCCGTGCAGCGGGGGGCGTCAGAATGCGCGGGGCGGCGATGCGGCCCTCGACCACTTCCCCTTCAACGCGCTCTCCCGGCAAGGCGCGCGCGACAAAAATAGCGCCGTCCTCTGTCACCCCATCGCCCTGCGCGCCGAGGCGATCTATCGTCAGTTGCCGCATCACTATTCCGCAGCTTCCGGCCGAATAAAGCCGCCGGATTGACGGCCCCAATAGGACGCGTAGAGGCCGCCTTGGGCCAGTAGAGCCTCATGGCGTCCTTCCTCAACGATCCGGCCTTGATCCATAACGATGATGCGATCCATCTCTGTCAGGGTCGAGAGGCGATGCGCAATCGCGAGAACCGTTTTGCCCACCATCGCCCGCTTGAGCGCGGTCTGGATCTGCGCCTCGACCTCACTATCCAGCGCACTTGTCGCTTCATCAAGCACCAGAATAGGCGCGTCTTTGAGAATTGCACGGGCCAGGGCAATACGCTGACGCTGCCCGCCGGAGAGTTTGACGCCGCGCTCTCCCAAAAACGCCTCAAAGCCCGTGCGGCCCTTGTGGTCCTCCAGCAGCTCGATAAACGCGTCGGCTTGGGCCGCTTGCGTGGCGGCGATCACCGCGTCATCGCTAGCAGAAGGATGCCCATAGAGGATGTTGTCACGGGCCGAGCGGTTAAACATCGCGGTCTCTTGCGTGACCATCCCGATCTGCGCGCGCAAGCTTTCCTGTGTCACGCTGGCGATGTCCGTGCCGTCAATCCGCACCTTGCCCACCTCAGGCGCATAAAGCCGAAGCAAGAGCGCGACCAATGTGGACTTGCCCGCGCCAGAGGCCCCGACGATGCCCAGCTTCTCACCCGGCGCGATGGTTAGATCAATCTGCGCAACACCGCCGCTCTGCCGACCATAGGCAAAGCTGACGCCCTCAAACCGAATACCCCCTTTGGGCACGTCGAGACGGGCTGCGCCCGGCGCATCTTCCAACCGATCAGGCGGGGCAAGGGTGCGCATCCCATCCTCGACCTCACCGATATGCGAATAGATCACCATCAGCGTAAAGCTAATCCAGCCCGTCATTTGGCTTAGGCGAATGGCAACCGCGCCAACCGCAGCGATGTCCCCTGGCGAGATACCCGAGCCGCGCAAGGCAATCGCTGTGCCAACAAGAGCAACGGGCAGAATCCCAGCGATGAAAATCAAGCCAAGCCGGAACAGGGTTTGTGCCGCACCAAAGCTAAGCGCGGTCTGGCGCAAATGCTCCATCGTCGCGACGGCCTGGTCATCCTCTCGCTGATCCGCAGCGAAGAGCTTTACCGTCTTTATATTGCTAATCGTGTCAACAACTTGGCCGGTGACCTGCGCCTTGGCCTCGGCCCGTTTGGCCGAGCGTGCGCGGATAACGGGTAGCATCAGCCGCAAGAACCACAGATAGATGATAAACCAGAGGGCGAAGACCGGCACAAGCCATACATTCACAACCCCGACGAGCACTAGGGTCGCCAAGACAGTCGCCAGCCCAAGCGTAATCGCGTTCACCGTCTCGACAATAATCTCAGTCAGCGAGGTCGCCGCCTGCATTTTCTTCTGTGCCAAGCGACCGGCAAAGTCGTTGTCAAAGAATGTCACAGACTGACCGAGGGTCCAGCGAAACATCCGCGCCAAGGCTTGTTTGAACAGGCTCGGCCCGATCATCACCGATTGCGTCAACGCCAAGCCACCAAAGAGCACAGGCCGCGCGACCAGCATCAAGAACGCGGACAGCGCAATCAATTGCCAGTTTCGCGCAAGAAATCCCGGCGCCGGATCGGCGACCGCATCCACGAGCGCGCCAAGCAGCGCCATGGCGCCCACCTCGACAATACCCGCGAGTACCGAGATCAACACGCCCAGCCAAATGACCCGCCAACCGCCCGCAATCGCCCACAGCATAAAGCCCTTAAGCTGGGTCGGGGGCGGACCGCTGGCGGGCACATTGGTATCAACCAAAGCACCAGCACGGGCGATGAATGCTTGATAGAGCGCTGTGATCACTCTGCATCCTCCGTCTTGAGAAAACCGCCCGACTGGCGCGCCCAGAACTCGGCATAGAGCCCGCCTTGGGCCAACAGCGCCTCGTGGCTGCCATCCTCAACGATCTGGCCT
>CAYWNJ010000267.1:0-3989 GCA_964459535.1 uncultured Rhodobacterales bacterium | reverse complement strand
GGTACGCGCCGCCCGTGGGGGCGGTCGGCGCGTTGCCATCCTACGGATGGCTGGGAGCTGAGCGGGCATGTGATCAAAATTCAATTTTCAAGCTATATGGTATACCAGTCAGCCTACCAACCTACCGCATGACAAAGGGATTAGCCATTGGTTCCTCCGAAGTGCTAATCCACGTCGTTTTCGTGCGGGTATAGTCAAGAATTGCATCCATCCCCGCCTCTCGCCCATAGCCGGACAGACCGTACCCGCCAAATGGCGCAATGGGAGAGATCGCGCGGTAGGTGTTGACCCAGCAGATCCCCGCCTTCAGCCGCGCGGAGACCCGATGCGCCCGCGCGACATTTTGTGTGAACACACCCGAGCCCAGACCAAAGGGGGTGTCATTTGCAATGCGAATGGCCTCTTCCTCGGTGTCAAAGGGCAAAAGCGACATGACCGGACCGAACATCTCGACCTTAAGCGTTTCGGTCTCGACGCTTGCGCATTCCACCAGCGTTGGGGCCATGTAGTTTCCGGGGCGCTCTAATGGCGCCCCGCCGAAGCGGATGTGCGCGCCATCTGCCCGCGCGGCGGTTAGCGTGTCTTCGATCCGTTCAACCTGAGCTGCGGTACAAAGCGGGCCGATATGCGTCTCGGGCAAAAGCGGATCGCCAACGACGACCCCTTGCATCTTTGCCTCGATCCGCGCGGCAAGATCCTCAAAGATCGAGCGCTGGACCAAGCCGCGCGTTCCGGCCACGCAGCTTTGACCCGAGGCACCAAAGTTCCCAGCGATAAGCCCGTTGGCCGCGCCCTCCAGATCGGCATCTTCAAAGACCAATATCGGGGATTTCCCACCTAGCTCTAGGCTCGTGACCGCAAAATTCTCGGCGGAATTGCGCACCACATGGCGGGCGGTCTCTGGCCCTCCGGTAAAGGCGATCCGGTCAATGTCGGGATGCTGGGTGAGGGGGATGGCGCAGTTTTCCGCATCTCCGGTGATGACAGAGACAACGCCCGCAGGGAAGCCAGCGGCCTCGATCAGCCGGGCGAATTCGAACATCGGGGCAGGCGCGATCTCTGACGCTTTTAGGATGACCGTGCAGCCTGCCGCCAGAGCAGGGGCCAGCTTGGTTGCGGTCAGGAACATCTGCGCATTCCATGGCACGATGGCGACGACAACGCCGATAGGCTCGCGCCGGGTAAAGACGTGCATATCCGGCTTGTCGATGGGTAGAACCGCGCCCTCAATCTTATCCGCTAGGCCTGCATAATAGCGGTAGTAATCGGCAACATAGGCCGATTGCGTCGCGGTTTCAGCCAAGAGCTTGCCGCTATCGGTGGTCTCTATGCGGCCAATCTCTTGCGCCTTTTGCTCGACCAGATCCGCGAGACGGTAGAGCAGCTTGCCCCGATTGGTTTGCGTCATGTCCCGCCAACTCGGATCCTCTAGGGCCCGCCGCGCGGCTGAGATTGCCCGCCCCACATCTGCGCGCGCGGCGCAGGCAAAGCTCGCCCAATCCGCGCCTGTCGCCGGGTTTTGCGATAGCATGACCTGCCCGGCAGAGCCCTCGACCCATTCCCCGTCGATAAAGAGTTGATAATGTGGTTTATCGCGCATCTTGCCCCTCACTGAAATGCTGGCATGACGTGATCAATAAAGCGCATCAGCGACTCGCGCTTGCGCTCGAACGGCATGCCGCTATCGACCCAAAACGCGTATTCGTCATAGCCAAGCTCTTCATAATATTTGATCCGCTCCGTGACCTCCGCCGCAGTGCCAAGCGTCAGATCCCGCTTGAGATTTTCGGGGGCCATAAGGCTGTTTGCGGCCATCTCATCGTCAGAAAGTTGCGCAATCAACCCCTGGCTAACCGGGCGCTTGTTCTGAAACCAGGCGCTGAAATAGCAGTAAAAGCGGGATAGCTCCTGAGCTGCGTCTTCAACATCAGCGCTGTCCTTGCCAACATAGGTATGGTGGAGCAGCATGATTTTCGGCCGAGGACCGGCATAGCTCTCGCACGCGGCGTTAAACCGTCCCATGAGCGTCTCGATCTCCTCCACGCCCAGCCAAAGTGGGGTGACTTGGATGTTAAAGCCACTATGGACGCCAAATTCATGGCTGTTGGGATCGCGGGCGGCGATCCAAATTGGCGGGCCTGCCTCTTGCGCAGGCTTTGGCGTCGCGGTGGTGGCGGGAAAGCTAAAGAACTCGCCCTCATGCGCGCAATCCCCCGCCCAGAGCTTTGGCACCAGCGGCGCGAGTTCGCGCATCCGCTGCCCGGCCTCCCACGCATCCATGCCAGGCATCAGGCGCTCATATTCATAGCTATAAGCCCCGCGTGCGATCCCAAGCTCAATGCGCCCGCCAGTGATCAGGTCGGCAGAGGCCGCCTCTCCCGCAAGCTTGATCGGATGCCAAAAGGGGGCAATGATTGTGCCCGTGCCGAGGCGAATATTCTTAGTGTGCTGCGCGACATTGATCAGCGTCAAGAAGGGGTTGGGGGCGATGGTGAACTCCATACCGTGATGCTCACCCGTCCAAATCGCACGCATACCTGCGGCATCGGCAAGTTGGCAAAGCTCAAGAAACTCGTCTTGCAATTGCGCATGGGATTGGTCGGGGGTCAGGCGCTCCATATGCGCGAAAAGGGAAAACTCCATGGGCTAGGACCTCTCGGACAGGGAATGGATGTCGCCGCTTTCTGAATCGCCAAGATAGAGGCCAAAGCTCTGCGCTTCGACCTCAAGCGCATAGCGGCGCATCATCGCGGCAATCGCCGGGTTTACATAGTTTAGGGTTGGCAACTCGGCGGCTGGCACCGCGCGCAGCGTATCGGTCTGCGGCGCTTCCAGGCCAGAGGCAAGGCAATAGACATAATGGGTTTGCGTCTGAGCATCGTCAAAGACCGAATAGGTCGGGCCGAGGCGCGCCTCTAGGCCCTGCGCGGCAAGATGGTCGCTAAGATCCTGGCGAAAGTTGCCACGACCGTCTCGCTTGATCTGGGGCGGACGGAAACCGCTGGGGGTCTGCTCAAGAATAACCTTGTCTTCGACTGCGATGATCGCGCCGTATATCGCTGTGCCTGCCGTATGCTCCAGCGCCGCACGCTCTAGGCCAAGGCTGAAATATTGCCCGCCGACATAGCCGAGCCCACGCGCTTGCCGCTCTGAAAAGGCCATGACCTCGCCAATCAAGAGATGATGATCCCCCGCAGGGATGGACTGCCACGTTCGGCACGAGAACTGGGCCACCGCCCCATCAATCAGCGGTATCCCATTAAGATCCGGGCGATGCGCCACCTGTGCAAAGCGGTCCCCCTTGTAGCCAGCAAAGACATTCGAGATGGTCTCTTGACCCTCGGCCAAAATGCTAACCGCGAAATGCGTGCAGCTGCTGAAAGCCTCAAAAGACGACAAGAACTTGCCTGGGCAGACCAGCAGCAGCGGCGGGTCAAGCGAGACGGATGTGAACGAGTTGGCGGTAAAGCCCAAAGGCGTCCCATCCGCATTGCGCGTCGTGACGATAGCAACGCCCGTCATAAAGCGGCCAAAGGCGCTGCGCAGTTCGCGGGGGTCAAGCGTTGT
This sequence comes from uncultured Rhodobacterales bacterium, assembly GCA_964459535.1. Classification (GTDB taxonomy): domain Bacteria; phylum Pseudomonadota; class Alphaproteobacteria; order Rhodobacterales; family Rhodobacteraceae; genus JBCBCP01. Next base: position 422 of record CAYWNJ010000267.1, on the reverse strand, counting down.
CATTCCCACACCTCGCGGACCCACACCTTGCGGGCAAAGTTCAAAAGGGCATCGTTGACCTCTGCCGCATGGGTCATTGGCATCATATGAGCGGCTGAGCGCACGATATGCGCCTGCCCCGCCGGTGCAAGGCTAGCCATTTGGTGGGACATTTTGGGCAGGGAGTTCGGCTCTTCCTCTCCTGTGAGGAAGAGCGCTGGGCAGTCCAGCGCTTTGAGCGCGGCCTCATCAGGCCCGTCATGATGCGCGAATATGCGATAGGCTGTCTGATAGGCGGCAGAGTCCACCTCTCGCAACCAGTCGTGGCAGGCCTCTCGTTCGGCAGGGGCTTCTGCGCCGAACCATCGTTCGAGCGTTGTGCTTGGATCGGATCGTTGGACGCCGTCCAAGAGCGACGCGCGCGCTTGAACCGCACGCTTGGC
>CAYWNJ010000266.1:2865-3998 GCA_964459535.1 uncultured Rhodobacterales bacterium | reverse complement strand
CCCTTTGGGCTGTGGGTGTGACAAGCATCCCCGGCAACAAAGGCGCGCGGGATTGTCTCCTCTGAACTCCCCTTGGGCCGGTTGTCAAAGCGCTCAGCGATCCGTTGGCCAACAGAGTAGATCGACCACCAAGCGACCTCTTTCACGTCCAGCGTGTAGGGATGGAAAATGCGTTGCGCCTTTTGGATCAAATCTTGTTCGGTAACGTCAATCTGCGTGGCGCGCTTATCTTTTTCAATCGACTCCATTTCCACATAGAACCGGCAGAGATAGCCGCCCTCGCGGGGTATGGTCATAACCGCCCCGTGATCTTTGGATTGGATAAAGCTTTTGACGCGGATGTCGGGGAAATCCGTGTTCAAGAGGATGTCCATCACGCCCCAAGCCTTATTCGCCGAGTCGCCCTCAAGGGAAATGCCAAGGCTTTTGCGCACCTGGCTTCTTCCGCCATCACAGCCGACGGCAAAACGGGCTTTGACGGTTTCGACCTTGCCTTCGCCGTTTTCATCGACCCGCTTAAAGGTGGCCGTTATGGGATAGGCGTTTAGATCCTGCGTGATGCTTTCATCAATTTCCATACCGATGAATTCGCGGCTGTAATGCGGGCGCAAATTGGTGATGGAATGCGCCATACCGTCAAGCAGCAGCTCATGTAGGCGCGCTTGATTGACGATGCCGTGAGTGAACTCGGAGAGCCCCGCCCGGGCATCCGCGATCTTTTCTGTGCGTTTGATGTTTTGGGGGTTCTCCGGGTCCGGCTCCCAGAATGTGTTCTGCTTGAGCTGATAGGTCTCTTTTACCACCATCTCGCTGCTGTTGAAGGCTTCCATGATCTCGATTGTGCGGCATGAGATCCCATCGGCGCGGCCAAAGAGCAGCGGACCTGAGGTCATATCGACGATGCAGGTTTTGATCGTAGCAAATTCCGACATTTGGCGCGCCATCGTCAGGCCAGCGGGGCCAGTCCCAACAATCAAAACGTCAACTTGGCCGGGCAGGTCTTCGATCGGAGGGTCTGGGTAGGGCCGCCGCGCCGCGTCGGGGATTTGGTAATTTCCTGGCTTAAACCCATTGAGGTGAAACTGCACTGCGTCATCTCCTTGAGAATTGCTCTGACACGCTCTGAGAGCAAA
>CAYWNJ010000266.1:0-2855 GCA_964459535.1 uncultured Rhodobacterales bacterium | reverse complement strand
TTAAGTATAGGCTTGCGCCAAAACCGGCAAGAGGTTTTGACAGGTTTCTAGCTCTGATAAGAACCCTCGTTCAAGCGTTTGGCCAAGAGATCGGCCAAGTTGCCTCAAAGCTTCGGGTCGCGGATTGCTACAAAGCACGCCTTGATTTTCGGGGGAGAACTGTGGCAAGGGCAGGGCCGAGAGTGGGGTTCAGCCCACCGCGATATGAGGCATATCTATGGGTCGTATTCGATTGAGTATGTTAGCACTCCTTGCCCTTGGAGCGTGTGGCGGTTCGCCTTACGCGTCGCATAATTCGGTTTCGGCTCAGGCTGCGCGTGCGTCCGCTATCGCCGAAACCGAGAAACCAGCGGTGCCTTCCCAACAAGACGTCGATGTCCTCCAACGCGCGCCGCAGCAAAGCACCAACGTGGGTCCGATTGCAGAGGCTTGTCTAAGTTCGGGTCGGCAATCCGCAACGGCTCAACGCTGCGGCTGCGTGCAATCTGTGGCCAATCGAACGTTGAGCGAAGACGCGCAGATCCGGGGCGCCATTTTGTTCGAAGATCCCGATGCTGTGCAACATCTCCGACGCTCCAATGCGGCCAGCGATGAGCGCTTTTGGGAGGCTTGGCAGGTTTATGGCGAGCGCGCGGCTAAGCTTTGTGCGTAGCAACTCTCAGTTAGACAAATTCGGCTAGGGCCCACCGATAAGTCGCTTTTCCAACTGTCCCGTGCAGACGCGCGGCAGAGGGTTGGACAAATCGCGCAAGGTTCATAGGTTAAAGGCTACCATAGGGGAGCGGAGCCAATGCGTATTCTTTCAATTGTTTTAGCTTTGACGATAGGGTCCTCTGCTGCGCAAGCTTTAGAGATTGCGGGTAAAGCCGTGCGCGTAACGACTGAAGTGACCGGCCTTGATCAGCCCTGGGCGGTGGCTGAGCTGCCGGAGGGCGGCTTGCTTGTCACCGAGCGGGGCGGCGCGCTGCTGCTGGTGCAAGACGGGCGCGGGGTCCGCGTGAAGGGCGCACCCCGCGTGGCGGCAAGGGGGCAGGGGGGTCTTTTGGACGTAACCTTGGCGCGCGACTTCGCCACCAGCCGGACGCTGTTTTTGACCTATTCCAAGCCGCATTCTGCTGGCGCACGCACCACCCTCGCGGCGGCAGAGTTGGCCGAAGACGGGCGCAGGTTGGAAAATCTGCGCGATTTGTTCGTCTCGGCGCCGGGCTTTCAGGGCGGGCGGCATTTCGGCGCGCGTGTGGTTGAGGGACGGAACGTTGTTCATAACAACGGGGGATCGCGGCGCGCGGCCCTCTGCGCAGGATCTGAGCAACCATAATGGCGCGGTCATTCGGATTAACCGCGACGGGTCGGTGCCTTCAGACAATCCCTTTGCCGGGCAGTCGGGGCACCAGCCCGAAATCTGGTCTTTTGGCCACCGCAATGCGCAAGGGGCTGGTCTGGACCAGCACGGGCAGCTTTGGACGGTCGAACACGGGGCGCGCGGCGGGGATGAGGTGAACTTCATCCGGAAGGGGATCAACTATGGCTGGCCCGTGATCAGCTATGGGCGGCATTATTCGGGCGAGAAGATTGGTGTTGGCACGGCAGCGCCGGGCATGGCGCAGCCTGCGCATTACTGGGATCCGTCCATCGCGCCCTCTGGCCTGATGATCTATCAGGGCGATATGTTCCCAGAGCTGCGCGGTCAGATGTTTGTTGGGAGCCTCAAATTCGACCATATCTCGCGGCTTACGCTGAGCGGCCCGGACGCTCGCGAAGTCGAAATTATCAAAGGCCCCGAGACCGAGCGCGTGCGCGATATTGTCGAGGCCCCTGATGGCTCACTCCTGTTTATCTCGGTGGGTCAGGGTGCTGTTTATCGCCTTTCGCGTTGAACCTATTGGCGCGCAAGATCATCTGTTCCAAACCCTTTTGAATTCAGGTATGGCCCGCGGTCATGAAGTTTCTTGATCTGGCCAAAGTCTATATCCGCTCGGGCAGCGGTGGGAACGGGTGCATCTCGTTTCGGCGTGAGAAATTTATCGAGTTCGGCGGCCCCGATGGTGGGGATGGCGGCAATGGCGGCTCGGTCTGGGCCGAGGCCGTGGACGGGCTCAACACGCTGATCGACTTTCGCTATCAGCAGCATTTCTTTGCCCAGAATGGTCAATCGGGTGCGGGCCGACAGCGCACGGGCAAAACAGGGGCCGATATCGTCTTGCGGGTTCCGGCGGGCACAGAAATCTTGGACGAAGACCAGGAAACAGTCCTCGCGGACCTGACCGAGACGGGGCAACGTGTGCAGCTTGCACGGGGCGGCAATGGCGGCTTTGGCAACCTGCATTTCCGATCTGCCACCAACCAGGCGCCCCGACGCGCGAACCCCGGCCAAGAGGGGGTTGAGCGGACGATTTGGCTGCGGCTCAAACTCATCGCGGATGTCGGCCTGTTGGGGTTGCCAAATGCGGGCAAGTCCACGTTCCTGTCGGCCACGTCAAATGCGCGCCCAAAGATTGCTGACTATCCGTTTACCACCTTGCACCCCAATCTCGGCGTGGTTGCCGTTGACAATCGTGAATTTGTCGTGGCCGATATTCCGGGTTTGATCAAAGGGGCCTCTGAAGGGCGCGGTCTGGGTGATCTATTTTTGGGGCATATCGAACGCTGCGCGGTGCTGTTGCATCTTGTGGACGGAACCTCGCCGACCCTGGTTGAGGATTACCAGACCATTGTTGAAGAGCTGAGCGTCTACGGAGATGTTCTGGGCCAAAAGCCACGGATTACAGCGTTGAATAAAGTCGATGCCCTCAGCCAAGAGGCGCGCGCAGAGGCCCGCGCTGAACTTGAAAGCGCGAGCGGTGGCCCTGTGTTCG
>CAYWNJ010000265.1:0-4055 GCA_964459535.1 uncultured Rhodobacterales bacterium | reverse complement strand
GACAAGGGCGCGGCCAACAGCACAGCCAGCAAGGACAATCCGGACAACAGGGCGAGAGTGGTAGCGGCACAGACCCGTCCCGTGATCAAGGCCAAGAGGGCGGGCAAGCGGCGCAATCATTGGCAGACCGCCAGCAGATGTTGCGCGATGAGCTGCGCCGCCAGCTGGGTCAACTGCCGGGTGGCGGAACGCCGGACGGGAACGCGACCCGCGAGGCGCTAGACCGCGCGGGCGAGGCGATGGACCGGGCCGAGGGCGACTTGCGAGAGGGTGACAACGCCGGTGCTCTCGACAATCAAGCGCAAGCCATGGACGCGCTGCGTGAGGGGATGCGGGCCTTGGCCGAAGCCTTGGCGCAGCAAGGACAACAGCCCGGACAAGGCGAGGTCGGTTCGGAACGCCGCGCGGGCCGGGTCGATCCATTGGGGCGCGACGACGGTACAAATGGGCGCGGCGTGACGGAGAACGGGCCGCTGGGCGATGCAGAGGTCCGCCGCCGTGCGCAAGAGCTTCTGGGCGAGATCCGCCGCCGATCAGCCGAAACGGCGCGCCCGGAGATCGAGCTTAACTATCTAGGTCGTTTGCTTGAACGGTTCTAGAACGAGATCCAGCGGCTCGGATTTTGATTGAGAGCATGTTAGAGATGTTACACGCCACCTTCATAGGCTCATCTTAGGACTAAACGACTACCGACCTGCGTCGGAGGATCAGCGATGCGCTGTTCCAAGGACTGAAATACAACGTCCTCGGTAATAGCACGGTTGGTTGTCGAGAAATATTCCACAAGTGCCACCTGGTCTACGGCCCCTTCGATCTTTACTTGGCCGGCGATATGTCTGCGCAGGAAGTATTTAGGATCCGAAGCGATCATTCTCTCCGGCAGCCCATCGGGTTGAAACAGGAAAAATCACCAAAAATAAACTGTGGCGAACGCCTGATCGGTGCACACATACATCGTGAGCGTTGTGGCAATATCGAGAACGGCGATCCGTTCAACAGCCTCCGGAAAATCAAACGCTATCCGGAAGCATCCGCCCATGTTTTGTATGGTAGTCGGCGGAGGCAAAATCGTGATCTTCGAAATCAAACCCAAGGTCGAACCTCTTCGATGCGGCTTCCAGAAAGCGAACGTCCTCAGGCGTGGTCTCTTTCCCAGCCCCGGCGCCCGGAACAACGGCGATCTTCCAGCTGTTCTTTCTCACGTACCTTGTCCTTATGGTCGCGCTCGAAGTAAGCCAGTGCTCTAGGTCTGCAGTTGAAGCTCAGCGCAAATCTCTTATTCTGGGCGCCAATTTCCGGCGCTGCGCTTGCCGGGCATCAAGTCGGCACATGAGACACGTCCTTGTCCGGGGAATAGATGTCCAGAATGTTCCAATGCCCGGTTGTGGGGGTCGGGTTGTTGATCATTGGCACGTCCAGAACCGTCGGGCGGCCAGAGGAAGTTGCGGCCTCCAGCGCTGGCAGTAAGTCTTCAGCAGAGCTAATCCGCACACCCTCTGCGCCATAGGCGCGGGCGATTTCCGCATAGCCTGGACCATTCGTCGGCGCATCCGGCGGGCCCGGGAAGGTCGTCCCGTAGGTCAGCCCGTAATGCGCCTTTTGCAGGCCTGCGATGGTGCCGAAGGCGTTATTGTTCATCACCAACCAGACGATGCCAAGGTTCAGTTCGACCGCCGTGGCCAGCATTGAGGGGTTCTGACCGAACCCACCATCTCCCACGAGGCTGAGGACTACCCGATCAGGCGCGGCCAGTTTTGCACCAATCGCGCCCGGAGGACCAAAGCCCATGGTCGCAAAGCCGCCAGGCGTGAGGATAGAGCCCGGTGTCAGGATATCGAATTGCTGACCAACGCCGTTCTTGTTCCAGCCGACATCGGTGGTGATGATAGCGTCTTCTGGCAGCGCTTTCCGTGTATCCGCAAGGATCCGCTCCGGCACCATCGGGAATGCGGCGCTTTCGGCCATCTTTCGGTTGCTCTCTTTGAACGCGGCTCGGAAATGAGCGATCTCGCCCTTCTTGTCCGATCGCTCAAAACCAACCGGGTACATCTCCTTAGCAACGCGGATCAGGACACGCAGTGCCGCCTTGGCATCGGCCACCACGCCGATCTCGGTCGGGTAGTTGCGGCCAATCTCTTGTGGCTCGATATCGATATGGATGACTTTGGTGTCATTGCCCTTTGCACCGATGTTAAAGGTGTAGCCGGGATACCAACTCGAACAGTCCGCTTCCTTGAAACGGGTGCCAACGGCGAAAACGTAGTCCGCGTTTAGGCAGGTCTGGTTCACCAGCGAAGTACCCCAGAAGCCTGTCATGCCCATAACAAGGGGGTGGTCATCCCTAAGCAAGCGCACCTTTACCCATCAGACTATGCGCAAGTTCACGCCAGCCAGGTCGGCAGGGGTCTGCACATCCAGCTCGTCACGGGTCTGGCGCAGGTTCACATGGCGACGGCCTAGATACATGACCGACAGCAATTTCACGCCCAGCTCGTCTTCGACCGTCTTCTTGAACGGGTCCATCAGTGGATCATTAAAAACGCGGACCTGGTGCGCGGCATCCTGATGAACATAGCCCGTCGCAAAGATCGAGAATTCAGGGAAGAACTGTGCCAGTTCCTGCGCCGAGGCAATCGACATGGTCAAATTACCACCTGCAATCGCTTCCAGCTCGGTGCCCTGCGCAAATAGGGTGCCGTTGTAACCCGCCTGATAGTCGGCAAAGCCCGCCACCATCGGCGCAAAGACTTCGGCCATCGCGACAGAACGCTGGTCCGTTTCAGAGCCAGACGTCGCCAAAGTAAAGGTCACTTTGTGCCCGTCAGCCGCTGCAGGGATCGCAGAAGCAGCCAGACCAAGCGCAGCAACCGAAGCGATTGCAGCACGGCGCGTAAGTTTCAACATGAGGTTCCTCCCTTAGGTTTTGAGCCGCGGTGGGCGTCGCAGTATTTTATGTCATACTTTCTATATTTCGCGATATGTTTTTAGAAATGCCGGATATTTTGGCTATGCACGGGCAAACCAGGCAAGCTCGCTTCCAGTGTCACCAATCAAAGAAATTTCGCGACCCGACGCGGATGAAAGCGCAACCGCCTCTACAACTTCGAGGGACTTCAACCCCTCCCAGCCTGACACCAGAGGGGCCTCCCGCCCCGCGATCACGGCAGCGAAATGTGCCATTTGGACCGCCAGAGGATCTTCCATGTTGCACGTCAGGTTTTTTGCCAAGATCGGCGTCCACCAGTCGGGCGCGTTCTCGTGCCTCCAGACCCGGAAGTCTGGCAAAGATAGCCCCCCTTCTGAACCACCGATCAGATAACAGCTCTCGGACGTTGCTGCGTATGCAGGGTTCTCGCGGGACGTCAGCTCCCAGCTCCACGGGGCGACGATGCTGTCCGAGACAGAAATCGTGGCAATCGCGCCAGACTGGAACTTCAGAACGGCCGTCGCCAAATCTTCGTTCTCGAAACCACGGCGGGATGGGACCGCTATGGCCTGAACGGAAGTCACCTCCCCGCAAAAGTGCCTCAGCAGATCGGCGTCATGAACGAGATTGACCGAAACAGGCCCGGCCCCCTTCTTGGTGCGCCATGGCGCAGCTTCGAAATAATGGTCTGGCTTGTAGAACCAGCATGTCGCCTGGACTGCTCGAATGTCGCCGACAGCACCTTCTGTCAACGCACGTTTCGCAGCCTGGACCATCCCATTGTGGCGCCGATGATGACCCACAAGCAAAGGAACACCCGCCTTGTCCGCAGCCTCGGTGAGCTGCCGGGCCTCGTCGGACGTGACAGCGATTGGTTTTTCAATCAGAACCGGACGGCCAGCAGCAATGCAGGTCAAGCCTTGCTCCAGGTGCAACGGGGTCGGAGTCGCAAGCAACACGCCGTCGGGCCTTGACGTCCGCAGCATCTCGTCAAGCGATGCGAAGACCGGCACGCCCAGTGCGGTCGCAGTTGCTTGACCTTCAATGCTTGGTTCAACAATCGCCGTCAATGCCATGTCCGGCGCGCGTCCGACGACCTCTGCGTGACGACGTCCGATAAGACCGAATC
>CAYWNJ010000264.1:0-4063 GCA_964459535.1 uncultured Rhodobacterales bacterium | reverse complement strand
GCCTTTGCACTGCTCTGCTTGCAGGCCCTGCTGGGTGTGATGACCGTGCTTTATGCCGCGCCTTGGCATATCGCGATCCTGCATCAAATACTTGCCATCATCGTGTGGACCCAAATCTTGCGCGCGCGCTTCGCGGCGGGGTATCCGGTGGGCAGCAGCTTGGGCTCGGGAGACCTAAAATGACCACTTACAAAGATCTGATGGCGTTCGTGCGCGAGACAGAAGCGCTTGGCCAAGTCGCGGGCCGCCTCGGTTGGGATCAAGAAACCATGATGCCGCGCGGCGCGGCCGAGCAACGCGGCGAGGAGAGCGCCGCGCTCGAAGCGGTCCTCCACGCCCGGCGCACCGATCCCTTTGTTGGTGAGGCTTTGGCCGCAATCGACCCCGGGGCGCTTGATCAGATAGGGCAAGCGCAACTACGCGCGATACGCCGCGACTATGACCGGGCGACCAAGGTTCCAGCCAAACTCGCCACAAGCCTCGCCCGGCTGACCTCGGTTGCGCAGGGAAAATGGGCGGAGGCGCGGGCGGAAAGCAACTTTGCAAGCTTTGCCCCCGTTCTGGCCGAGGTGATTGCACTGAAGCGAGAGGAAGGGGCCGCGCTCGCACAAGGCGGGGATGTCTATGATGCGCTGCTGCAAGACTTCGAACCCGGCCAAAGCGCCGAAAAAATCGCCGCGATCTTTGACGAGATGCGCCCGGCGCTGACCGAGCTACGCCAAGCAGTTATGGACGCCCCTGCCCCCGCGCCGCTCGACCATCATTTCGAGCCAGAGACACAGATGGCGCTGGCCCATCAGATCGCGGAACGCTTTGGCTATGATACGGCGCGCGGGCGGCTTGATAAGGCGGTCCATCCGTTTAGCTCGGGCTCGGGCAATGATGTGCGCATCACCACCCGCACCAGCGAAACGGATCCGTTTAACTGCCTCTATTCCACGATCCACGAGACCGGGCATGCCTGCTATGAGCAGAATATCGACCAAGCCTATCTGCTTACACCGCTCGGGCGCGGTGTCTCGATGGGCGTGCATGAAAGCCAAAGCCGTCTGTATGAGAACCAGCTTGGCCGCTCGCGCGCCTTCACCGGGTGGCTTTATGGCCAGATGCGTGACGCGTTTGGGGCGTTTGGCATCGATGATGCAGAGGCATTTTACGCCTGCGTGAACCGGGTTGAAAAGGGCTATATCCGCACCGAGGCGGATGAGTTGCAATATAACCTGCATATCATGCTGCGCTTTGACCTAGAGCGTGCCCTGATGCGCGGCGCGCTTGAGGTCGCGGACCTAGAGGCCGCCTGGAATGACCGCTTTGCGGCAGATTTCGGCTATCCAGTGGACAGCGCAGCGAATGGCGTGCTGCAAGACGTGCATTGGTCGGTGGGCCTGTTTGGCTACTTCCCGACCTATAGCTTAGGAAATGTCTACGCCGGGTGTTTGTTCGAGGCGATGCAGCGCGCCCTTCCTGATCTAGAGACCGACCTTGCAGCCGGGGATTTGACTCGCGCGACGGGCTGGCTGCGGGAGGCTTTGCAGCAGCATGGCGGTCTAAGAGATCCCGTTGAGACCATCACCCACGCAACCGACACCGCCCCGACTGCGGCGCCTTTGCTGGATTATTTGAAAACAAAGTTCTCGACGCTTTACCGCCTCGGGTAAGGTATCTTGCAGACCCTAGGCCAGGAGGCACAGTATGGAAAACAATGTGACTGTGGTGGATCACCCGTTGGTGCAGCATAAGCTCTCACTGATGCGGGACAAGCGGACGCCAACGGCAGTCTTTCGTCAATTGCTGCGCGAGATAAGTCAATTGCTGGCGTATGAAATCACCCGCGATCTACCTTTAACAACGCAGCAAATCGAAACGCCCATGGCGCCAATACAAGCGCCAGTCCTTGCCGGAAAAAAGCTCGCGCTTATTTCGATCTTGCGTGCGGGCAATGGATTGCTGGATGGGGTGCTCGAGCTTATACCCTCCGCTCGGGTTGGCTTTGTCGGGCTTTACCGCGATGAAGAAACGCTTCAGCCGGTGCAATACTATTTCAAGGTCCCAGATAGGCTTGAGGATCGCTTGGTGATTGCCGTTGATCCAATGCTCGCAACGGGGAATTCCAGCGTCGCCGCCATTGACTTGCTCAAAAAGGCCGGGGCGACGCAGCTCCGCTTTCTCTGCCTGCTTGCTGCGCCGGAAGGGATTGAGCGAATGCAAAGCGCTCATCCCGATGTGCCAATTGTGACCGCCGCGATTGATGAACGTTTGAACGAAGTCGGGTATATCGTGCCTGGCCTCGGCGATGCAGGGGATCGCATGTTTGGCACCGCCTAAAGTATCTCAATAAACTAGAGACACCCACAGCCGTACTGATAGCGCCGCCCCGTGGGGGCGGCAAAGCGCGGCGCTACGGTGCCTGTTGCGCGAAGGATATGTTCGGGGCGAGACGCCTCAGGTTAAAAGTTGGATGCTTTGGGCGGTGCCCCAAGCGATCTGGACACGAAGAGGAAATTCAGGCACGGTACGACAAAATCATGTGGGGCGACGATGAAACTACCTCAAGTTCTGGCGTTTAGCAGCTTTCTTTTGATCTGCCATACACTGCCTGGATACGGTCAAGGACTAAGCGAAGAAAACGCGACGCCTGCCGAGTTTCCCCCCGATAATTTCACTGAAAACCAATATGTAGATAGCCGGGGCTGCGTTTTTATCCGGGCGGGCATTGATGGGAACGTAACTTGGGTGCCGCGCGTGACGCGCCAACGCAAGCTAATTTGCGGGCAGCGCCCCTCGCTTGGGACAGTTGTCGCAACACGGCCCGCTGCACCCAGCGTTCCCGCGCCAACCCCACGCCAACCCACCCAGACGGTGGCGGCGCGCACCGCCCCTCTAGAGGTGGTGCCTAGGCCAGCGCCCGCCCCGGTTCCCAGCGCGCCCGCGATCGCCGCTGTCCCAACAGTTGCTGCGCAGCCTGCCAACCTACCGCGCGTTCAAGCGAACGCGGCAGAAGCTTGCCCCGGGCTCTCCGAGATATCCAGCCGATATGTGAGAACAGGACGCGGGCAACCGGTTCGATGTGGCCCGCAACCTGTGTCCCCCACGGCGTATGCGCGCGCGGCGCAAAACACGGCGCCTACCGCCAACACGGCGCAGCAACGCGTCTCTACCTCTGGCGGGCTTTTTGCAAGCCCACCGTTTGAGCGCATTCCCGCCGCGCCTGCGGCGACGGCTGCCGCTGCACCCGCGCAATTGGCATGGACAGCGACAGTACCACGGCGGCTTATTGATCAGTCAACGGGCCAAGACGTCACTGCCATAATGCCGTTGATTTATCCCTATACCAGCGTTGCACAGCAGGAGCGCGATGCGATCCGCGTCATCATTGAGCGGCGCAATGGTGCGGTTTATAAGCGTGTGCGCCGCAACTATGGCGGCACGCGCTCCCCGCAACCGCGCGCAGATGTGCGGCCAGATCCGGTCATTGGGCCGACGCTCCAGGGAGAAGGGATTGTGCGGGCTGCTTTGTATCGGCGGCCAAGCAGCGCGCAAGATGCGGCTAGACGTGTCGCAGAGCTCGGATTGCCCGCGACGCTGGGCACGATCATGCGCCAAAACGAAACACTGAACGCCGTTTATGCTGGACCTTTTCAAAGCGGGCAGGAGCAGTTGGATGCCTTGCTCAAACTGCGCGCCTCCGGATTTGAAAACGCGCGCATCCGGTGATCTGGCGGGAGAGCGGCCCCCTTATAGCGCTTCGGTTTGAACCTGAGGCATAATTGGCCGTGAGCGGATATTGCCACAGCGCACAAAGCCGGGCGAAAGCCAGACTGCGGGATGGCGATTGCCACCTCAATTCTGCGCGATTTATGGCAGCAACCATGGCGCGACACCCGAGCGAAGCACCAAGCTTAGCCCAAAAGCCAGCCCGGGGGGCGGTCTGGCTTTCGCCCGGCGGCCTGCGGCCTTGACTCCGGGCGGGGTGCTTTGCGCAAGTGGCACCAGATTAATGCATCCTGACCCTAGAGCGTGTCCGTCTTGACCGGATTCAGGATTCCCTTGCGACCTGAGCTGT
>CAYWNJ010000263.1:0-4118 GCA_964459535.1 uncultured Rhodobacterales bacterium | reverse complement strand
CGGAGAGCGGTAAGACAAACCTTGTCGGGCTGACCCGGGCCGGGCTTGCCGAAGAGCTGCGCGCGGCGCCTGACCATATCCCGCACCAAGCGCCTGTGGCGCTGGTGTTTGACTACGACGCGGATGCCGCATGGGCCGTTCAGCCCCATGGCAAGGATCTCAGCTATTTTCGATTGATATTCGAGATTTATTGCGCTTTGCGCCGCGCGGGTCTCTCGGTCGACATACTATCTTCGCACACGCATAACTATGAGGGGTATCAGGCTATCTTTGCGCCGGGCGCTATGACGCAATCAACCGCGACACAGACGGCGCTATTGGACAGCGGCGCCGAGCTTGTGATCGGCCCGCGTGCGGGGGCGCGCACCCAGGAGATGGCTATTCCCGTGCCGCTTCCGCCACAAATACCTGGCCTCGATATCGTTGTTGACCGAGTCGAAAGTCTGCGCCCAGACATGCCCCTTGCCTTAGCAGGTGGCGGTGCAGTTCTTGGCTATCGCGAAGAATTGCTGGGTAGCGCACCGTCTTGGTTGACGACGGGCACCGGCAAAACTGTTGCCGTGCGCCATGACCACATCGCCTATGTGGGAGCCTGGCTTGATGCGCAAGGTTGGGACCGCGTTGTGTCCGAAACTTGCAACCGCGCAGGGCTGGAATGTCTAGCGCTACCACCCGGCCTACGCGTGCGCGACTCCGGCGAGGCGCGGTATTGGATCAATTACGGTATTGATTCGGTCCGCTGCGAAGATGGTCTTGTCCCGGGTATTGATGTCCTGCGCGTACCCCGACACGGCTAGGGCTTGCCTGGGCTCTCGTGAATTTTGAAACAATTTAGCGAAAAACCCGGCCAATTCTAAGTTTAGAGCGGAACGAGAGATCTTGTCGCACGTGGTGCACAGGTCATCCCGACGCCCCGTTCGGCTCAGGTTTTGAGTGGTGCATCAAGCTGTGCGTGTTTGCTTAGCAGACCTCCAGGGCACCAGTCGGGACCAACTTTACGCTTTGTTATGCAAATTCTGGCAGCACGGGAGCACAGGAAAGCCACAGAAGGAAAATCCTATGAAAATCGTAAAAGGCCTTTGTGCCGCCGCGCTTTGCGCCTTCACGGTTGCAACCACAGCCTCGGCGGCAACCGTTGTTCTGCATGGATCAACGACAGTTAAGAACCAAGTCTTTGAACCGTTTGGGGCCCAGATTGAAAGCAGCTCTGGGGTCACGGTTGAGGTGGTGGGCAATGGATCAACCAATGGACTGCTGGCTCTGGCAAACGGCACCGCTGATATTGGTATGATTTCAGCCCCGCTCGACAGCACGATAAGTAAAGCAAAAAAGAAGGATGCAGGCTTTGTCGGAACCAGCCTCATAGCCCATCAAATTGGAGAGTCCCGCGTTGCATTTATCCGCAATGCAGGAAACGGGGTCAATTCGATGACCATGGAGCAAGTCAAGAAAGTTCTGTCTGGCGAAATCAAGAATTGGAGTGAGGTTGGCGGCGCCAATATGCCCATTGTCATCGTGACTGAAAAGCCGGGCAACGGCACGCGCACAATGGCTGAGAAGGCTGTTCTGGACGGCGAATCAATCACGTCCAGCGCCCGCGCGGTGCCTTCGTTGTCGCAAGTTGCCAAGGTCGTCTCTCAAATTCCCAACGCCTTTGGGGTTTCAACGGCGACCTTGCTGAGCGCTGCAGCACCAGAAATCACCACTGATGGGACGGTTGCGCAACCTCTGATCCTCGTGACCGATGGCGCACCGAACAGTAGTGCGCAGGCTTTGATCGATGCTGCAAAAAATGCGTTGAACTGATAACCAAATATTCACGCGTCATTGCTCAAATGGAAAAAGAGCAATGACGCAGGCAGTCCCATGATGAGCATCTTTCGTAACAGTTCCGTATCCTTTCGCATCTTTTTGATCCCAGGTGGCGCGCTTGTCTTGCTGCTTGCGACCGCGTTGATTGGGTCAATCATCACTGACCAGGTGATCAAGGAAACCTCCTCCGTCTACAACGCGCGTATTGAGACAGAGAAACGTTTGAATAACATTGTATTGGAATTGGAGGTCGCAAAGGGGCTTGTTACACGCGCACCAGCCGAGCTTGATCTCGAAAAACAAGCGTCCTTCCTCGCAAGCTTTGATGAGCTGATTGGACATCAACGTACATTAATTGAAACTGAGCTTTCTCAAGAGTTTGGCGCTTTCTCCGAAGCGCTCCTTGATGCACTTGCAGCTTTTGAAGCGAACGCTCACAAAGTCTTCTCTCTTGCATCCGCTTTCGCTCAGGATGAGGCGAACGCCGCCGTTGCAGGAGCGTTCGCTTCGGCCAATGAGGCGTTGATCACCGTGGTTGAGCAAATCAAAAGTGAATCTGCTCAAAGCGCGGGCCAAAAACTTGCAGTCCTAGACCAGCGTCAACAAACTGCTTTGCTCTCAATTGTTGGGTTTGCATGTGTGTTTGGTCTGGTTCTGATCGTATTTGGGGTTAGCGTTGCCCGCTCTGTCAGCCGTCCCCTCCATAGTATAGCGGATCGGATGAAAACACTATCCGCAGGCGATCTTGAAGAAGAGATCCCTTTTGAAACACGCAAAGATGAGATTGGCGTTATGGCACAAGCGCTGACCGTATTTCGCGAAACCGCAACGAAAAAGATCGAAAGCGATCGAAAAGCCGCGGAGGCACGCGCACAAAACGAAAAGACCCTGCAAGAAAACGCCAAAGCAGATGCCGAGCGCGCGCGTGTGCGCGCCGAAGAGCAAGAGCTTCGCTCTCAGGAGGCCAAAGATCAGCTCGACAGGTTTGAAGCCTTTCGCGAGGAGCTCGAAGGCGCGCTAAAATGCGCTAGCGGCGGTGATTTCACGCGTAGGATCCAGATGGGTGATCAAGATGGCCAGATCGCGATCCTATCGCAAAGCGTGAATGAGCTGCTCGAATCAATCGAGGCAAATTTTGGCGATCTGCGCTATTGCATTAGCAAACTCGCAGCCGGGGATCTGAGTGCACAGATTACCGGTAAGCGTTCGGGGATTTTCGAAACGCTACAGTCAGACTTTAATTCGGCCATATTGACGCTAAGTGAAACGCTTCAAAAAGCAACGGAAACCAGTAACTTCGTTTCTACCACCGCCGCTGAATTACAACAAACTTCAGGGTCTATGTCCCGGCAGGCCGAGGCGAATGCTGCGTCAGTAGAAGAAACCTCTGCGTCGATAGAGGAAATTTCTTCAAGTATTGATGGTGTGGTTGAGAATGCGAAGATGGCGACGAATGCCACTCAAAATACGCGGAAAACTGCAGAGCGCGGGCAAAAAGTCTCTGAAGAGACAGAGTCTGCGATGAATGACATCACTGAGGCTTCAAAGAAAATTGAAACTGTAGCGAAAGTAATCGAAGATATTTCGTTTCAGATTAACTTGCTGGCCTTAAACGCGGGTGTTGAAGCAGCACGTGCGGGTGAGGCTGGGCGCGGCTTCTCTGTGGTGGCCTCAGAGGTGCGAGCGTTGGCTCAGCGATCTCAAGATGCGGTTCAAGATATCAATCGTGTGATTGAGTATAATAACAAATCGGTCGAAACAGGCGTTGATGCTGTTCAGCAATCTCAGCAAGCCTTAGGAGAAATTTTAGACCAAGTTACAGATGCTTCAACCAAGATATCCGAAATCGCAATGGCCGTTGAGCAACAATCGCAAGGCATTTTAGAGATCCGTAGCGCAATTAACTCGATTGATGAATCAGCGCGCTTAAACGCGGCCTCCGCTGAAGATATGAACTCGTCAAGTAACCGGTTGAGTTTGGAAGCAAGTGGTTTGGATCAGCTACTTGGAAACTTTGAAGGCATCGATGTTTCTGAGAGATTGGACACCACTAAAGGGGAAGATAAGCGATTAGCTTATAAAGCTGGTTAATGATTTAACCAAGCTATGATTGGATCTGGTTTCGAGACGGTTTGAATCACGGCGGTGCATCGGATTGGTTTGTTGTTGCTATACAAACCTCCAACCATTCAAGGCATCGTCGTGAATATCCCAATGAAAATGTTAGAACCAATAACCGCATTCGACTATCCTGACGTCGGAAGAAGCAGCTATGATTGTGTCGCTTTCCTACGCCACACGTAGTT
>CAYWNJ010000262.1:0-4128 GCA_964459535.1 uncultured Rhodobacterales bacterium | reverse complement strand
GAGAATAAAGAGCGGATCTTCGGCGCTCATTTCTTCGGCGGGACAGTCCTCGGCAACCGAGGCACCCTCTTCATGCAGCCAATGATCGAGACCCGCGCGCCAGGTGATCTCTTGGCCGGTGCGCTTGACCACCAGGCATTTTGTGTCGGCAGTTACATTGTCGAGGGCTTGATTGACATTATCCTTAAGGTTGGTCACACGCCCGCCGCGTGGGGCACCATCTGCGGTGATGACTAGCTTGGCCGCGCAGCCTGTCACCCGTGCGGCCAACGCATCGGGGGAGAACCC
This sequence comes from uncultured Rhodobacterales bacterium, assembly GCA_964459535.1. Lineage (GTDB taxonomy): Bacteria > Pseudomonadota > Alphaproteobacteria > Rhodobacterales > Rhodobacteraceae > JBCBCP01. The sequence continues at coordinate 3,840 of CAYWNJ010000262.1, read as the reverse complement.
GGCAAAGACTATCGAATGGATTGCCCCAATGCGCGCGCAGGCGAGCATAGCATAGGCCGCTTCGGGGATCATCGGCAGGTAAATCACGACCCGATCGCCTTTGCCGACGCCGAGCGCTTTGAGCACATTGGCCATTTTGCCCACGTCCGCCCCAAGCTGGCGATAGCTGATATGCTGCGCCTCTTCCTCGGGGCTGTCCGGCTCCCAGATGATCGCAGTCTGATCGCCGCGCGTGGCCAAATGGCGGTCGATGCAATTGGCCGCAACGTTTAGCGTGCCATCGGCATACCAATTGATCGAAACCGCGCCAAACTCATAGGAGACATCCTTGACCTGGCTAAAGGGCTTGATCCAATCCACGCGCGCGCCTTGTGCGCGCCAAAACGCGTCAGGATCCGCGATCGAGGCGGCGTACATCTCCTCATAACGGGCGGCATCCACATGGGCCTTGGCCGCCAATTCCGCAGATGGGGCATAGGTGTCGGACATGGCAAGCTCCTCCTCTCGCAGCCGTGACATTTTGGGTGGGATCATACTCAGCTTTGAAAAGATGTGAATAAGTATCCGAAATCTATGAACTTACCTGTAAATGAATTTCCGGCGAGGGCTGTTTTTGGTAAATATGATGCCGAGTTTTGTAAATTTCCTTCTGTTTTCTGGCGATTGAGTGTCAACCCGCTGCGCTGATCTGGCCCGCTATGCCGTGCTAAAAGGGGTCTGGTGCCGCAGGGCAGGTGTGACATATTGCTTCATTCTCCGCGCACCTCCGCCAGGCTTGTTTCGCTGAGACGCAAGATCAAGCTCTGTTCAATCTCGGCCATGACATCGGAGATGCGGCGATGCAAGGCGTGTTCGAGAGCGCAGTCCGGCGGGTGATCCTCGCTCGGAGTGGCCACAAGCCGCTCGTCTAGCGCGAGATAGACATCGGCAAGGGTGATCAGGTGCGGGGCACGGGCCAGCCGCCAGCCGCCGGCATGGCCTTTCTCGGACGTGAGTAATCCGGCTTCGCGCAGTCGCCCTAAAACCCGGCGGACAAAAACCGGGTTGGTCCCGGCATGGGCTGCGATATCGGCAGAGGTGCGCATCTGGTCCGGTTCCCCCGCCATATGGCTAAGCGTGTGCAGGGCAAGCGAGAGGCGACTATTGCGTTTCATCCGGTTTCTTTTCGTGACCGAGCGCTATTCGTAACTATTGCAGTTGCATTTGTCTAGTAACTGACTAAGTTACGTGACTCGGTGGCTAGTATTGGAGCGAGCGATGTCAGATAACCGCCTTCCTGTAACCGTCCTATCCGGCTTTCTTGGCGCGGGAAAGACCACGCTATTGAACCGGGTGCTCAATAACCGCGAGGGGCGGCGGGTTGCGGTCATTGTCAATGACATGTCTGAGGTGAATATAGACGCGGATCTGGTGCGGGCCGACACGGAGTTGAGCCGCACCGATGAGACGCTGGTTGAGATGTCCAACGGGTGCATTTGCTGCACCTTGCGCGATGACTTGCTGGACGAGGTGCGGCGGCTCGCGGCAGAGGGGCGTTTTGACTATTTGCTCATCGAGTCGACAGGCATTTCTGAGCCACTGCCCGTGGCGGCAACCTTTGATTTTCGCGACGAAGCGGGGGAGAGCCTCTCGGATGTCGCGCGGCTCGACACGATGGTGACGGTCGTGGATGCGGTGAATTTGCTACGGGATTATGCCTCGCATGATTTCCTGCGCGACCGGGGCGAGACGATGGGCGAGGAGGACGAACGCACGCTTGTCCACCTTCTGACCGACCAAATTGAGTTCGCCGATGTGGTGATCTTGAACAAAGTTGACGATGCGGGTCCCGATAAGGTGGATGCCGCGCGCAAGATCATTCGAAGCCTCAATGCGGACGCGGAGATTATCGAAACCAATCATTCTTCGGTTGCGGCGGAAAAAATCCTCGACACCGGCCTTTTTGATTTCGAGCAGGCGCATGAACACCCGCTGTGGGCCAAAGAGCTCTATGGCTTTGCCGATCACGTGCCAGAGACCGAAGAATATGGCGTGACTTCTTTTGTCTACCGGGCCCGGCTGCCCTTCGTGCCCGAGCGTATCTTAGAGGTTCTCAACGGCGATCTGCCGGGCGTGATCCGGGCCAAGGGGCATTTCTGGATTTCGACGCGCCCTGACTGGGTGGCAGAATTCTCGCTGGCTGGGGCGCTGTCCAGCGTCAAACCTCTGGGCACTTGGTGGGCTTCGGTGCCGGAAGAGCGCAGGCCGACACATGAAAGCGCGCGGGCCTATCTGCAAGCGCATTGGCAAGAGCCTTGGGGGGATCGCCGCCAAGAGATCGTGTTCATCGGTGCAGGAATTGATTGGCCCAGCCTGAAAGCTCGGCTGGATGCTTGCCTGGTTCCGGCGGTGGCGGCAAGTGGGCCTGATAGCTTGCCGGATTACCCCGATCCGTTCCCAATTTGGCGCCGTGTCGAGGATGCGGCGTGAAACGTTGGGCACGCTCTCTCTCTTCAGTTTCCGAACCTGGCGCCCATCTGGTTTTCCAAGAGCGGGCTAAGGACATAAGAGAGATGCTAGACCCCGCCCATGACCCGCTTCACTAAATGCCGCGCGTCAATCCAATGAGCCGCAATCTTGGCCAAACCAGCCTACGCCGCAAGCGCCGTTTGGGTGATCCAATGGCCACCTTTGATGGGTTGCCTGCGCCGCTTCGGCATTGGCTTTCCGAGGCAGCGCTGCCCTGGTCGCCCGCCTCCGCCCGCCGGATCTGGACCCGTGCAAAGGCAAATGGTCTTTCTCCAGAAGAGGCTCTGTCGTCGCTCAGCAGGGCCGAAGCGCGGATGCTGGCGCGTGACAGACTGACCCAACGGACAAATCAAACTTAAATGGATCCGCAAAGGTCCTTGTTCTCAAGGCTCACCTTTGTCAGCGCCGCGACAATTGGCACGGCGTTCTCGCGCGCCGCGCATGAGGGAAATTTGATCAGAGCGATCTATTTTGGCGCTCCACCGAAGTGCCCGATCCGCGCGCGGGCGATAACGGGCCGCCTTCGAATCCGACCGGGGTGACAGAGACCCGGGTGGGGATCGGCTATGATATGAACATCATCCCCGACTGCGGCGGGCATCAAACAACCCAAGCCAACAGCCTGCCGGGCTACGTTACGGAAGGGCGTTCAATTCCGTGACCGTGCGCCGGTGACGGCGCCGACTGCTATTCAGAAGCGTCGAAAGACGCGCCTTTCGAATATCTCGCGTTGCTTTGGCCGATTCTAGCCGATCTGCTCATCTAGAAGAGTGGCCTATCCACAGCTTTCATTCTTGCCGCACCGCTCATCCTCGCGATCTCAGCAATTTCTGCGGTGGAGGGCAAGTGCTCTAAGTAAGCGCTGGGGCGCTAAGGCTAATCCTGTCCGCGATAAGGCTCGACATATTGCAAGGCCATATCCCAGGGGAAGAAAATCCATGTGTCCTGGCTGACCCCGGTGATGAATGTATCAACCTGCGGCTCGCCCTTGGGCTTGGCGTAGACCGTTGCAAAATGCGCTTTGGGAAACATCTCGCGCACCAGTTCAAGGGTCTTGCCGCTATCGACAAGATCGTCGATGATCAAAATGCCGTCCCCATCGCCCATCAAGGCTGGGTCGGGGCTTTTGAGCACTTGTGCCTCGGCCTGCTCTTGATGATCGTAGGATTTAACCGAAATCGTATCAACTGTGCGAATGTCGAGTTCTCGGGCAACGATCATCGCAGGCGCCATGCCCCCCCGCGTGACGGCGACAATTGCCCGCCATGCCCCATCATCAGGGCCGTGCCCATCCAGCCGCCAGGCCAAGGCCCGGCTATCTCGATGTATTTG